>JAFUUW010000053.1 GCA_017471265.1 Alphaproteobacteria bacterium | reverse complement strand
TGTACTGATTTGCCCATCCGCTAAGCCGTCAAGCCACGCTGCGCCTATTCGGCTTGCTTTTCGGACTTCGTCCTTCAGGCTTGACTGCCGCTCGGCAAATCAGATCCTTTTTCTCGTCCCTTTTGGAAAAAAACAATAACAGATATGAAACTTCAAGTATCGTACCCTTCTTGAAGTATCGATACACAACGCAGTGCGGAAGCTCCAGGTTACTTTCCATATCCTGGAGCCAACGGGGGGCACTGGTGAAAGTTTTGGAATTTTAAACTTAGAAAAAAGTTATGACAAATGCATACCAAACGTAAGTCAATGTCTAGTCTATGAGTTTGGATGTTCATAAAACGCTGGCAAACGTCGATCAGGTGCCATTTTGTATAGCGTTTGCTCCATTTTCTGTTTTCGAAGAGACAGTGTATTTCGTAAGTCAGAAAGTAGAAATGCTAAGGTGCACATTGTGTAGAGCATCACTTTTTCACCTCTTGAGCCAAAGCTCGGGAACCAAATTAAATTATCTTAAGGATTGCAAAAATACTGCTTCATTTTTAGGCAATAAACTGTGCATACCGAAAGATATCTACAGATTTGATATGGCTCTTGACGAGCGTATCTAAAACAATTGCATTTGAAATCCCCCATGTTTTCGCTAATTTTTCTGCAACTTCATGACATTTTCCAAAATCTACATTTACCCTATATGTGTAAAAGAATTTTTCGGCATTTCTCAATGATAGTTAATTTACAGTTTTTTTAGTCTCTGTTTCCGAAATGTTGGCGAGGAGCAAACGCAATTTTCAGATCTCAGATACAATTACAATCACGACGGTGAATGCAAAAACCTTGGTAGGGGGCTAACCGTAGCAAATCCCACGGTCGCAGTCGTTGCCTCCACATACGTACCTGTAATCAACATTCGTCTAAGCCTACGTTATGCTCCCAACAGGGGCTGATGTACAAGTTGATATCTCCCATGGAAGCAGGGGCAGGAATGTCCTGGGGAAAAATTTGTTCGTCAACAATTCGATGACTGAAGCGGAGGGGTTTCAGGTTGCGGCGCAAAAGCGTACCAATGCAACAGCATTACGGCGTGTAAATCCCGTAAGTGCAATGACAGCACAGCTTGAGGCGTCGGTGAAAATTTCGTATCTTGTGAGAGATGTTTTTCGTTTTGGGATGCGGTTTAGTTTCCATAATATACATTATGCGGAACGATGCGTACGAGGAGTTTTTATGATCGAGCGAACTTTTTCCATAATAAAGCCTGATGCGACGCGCAGAAATCTGACTGGGGAGATAAATGCGATGATTGAGGCGGCGGGTTTTCGGATTGTTGCACAGAAGCGGATTAAGGCAACGTTGGAGCAGGCGAAGAAGTTTTATGCCGTGCATTCTGGGAAGCCTTTTTACGATGACCTTTGCGCGTTCTTGAGCTCTGCCCCGATAATCGTTCAGGTTTTGGAGAAGGAGAATGCGATTGCGGATTACAGGACTTTGATGGGGGCGACAAATCCTGCAAATGCCGAGGAAGGTACGATACGCAAGAAGTTCGCGCTGTCAATTGATCAGAATTCGGTTCACGGCTCGGATGCGCCTGAGACGGCGGCTGCGGAGATACGCTTCTTTTTTAGCGAAACCGAAATTGTCGGATAATCTCGCGATATGTCGGTTGCTCGGTACATACCTAATGCATTGAGCTTTCTGCGGATACTGTGTGCTCCGTTGCTGCTGTACTTTCTTGTTGAGCGACAACAGAGCGCTGCTTTTGCGACATTGCTTGTTGGTACGCTCAGCGATTTCTTCGATGGATATTTGGCTCGGCTACTAGGTGTCGAAACACGGCTAGGTGCCCTGTTGGATCCGCTCGCAGATAAGGTGTTTTCGAATGTGGCTCTCTGGGGACTGTACTTCTCCACTCCCCCTACCCTACCCCTGTTTCTCATTGCACTTTCGCTGTCAATACGCGACGTTGTCCTGCTGTGTGGTGCTGGCGTCGCCCTGTCGCGGAAGTTGCACATCAATATGTCTCCCGTCTATGTCAGCAAGGTTTGTACAGCGTGTGTGTTTGTTTTCGTAGCCCTATCAATGCTATCTTTAAAAGATGATTTGTATATTTTGCTTTTTGGATATACTTGTGTTGCGTTAATTCTATTATCTTTTACTGTTTATATCTGGCGGTACGTTAAATCAACTCGTTCATGAATTTATGCACGTCCTCTACACTTACACTGCTCCATGAAAATTCAAGTTTAGTTGCCAAAGATTGCTCAGAATTCACTGAACCTGTTGTTTGTTAAAACTCAGACGATTCCATCGGATTGCTCGGGCTTCTTTGATTTCGCAGTTTCCGACATTTTTTAGTCAGCATCCCTATCGATTAAACGAATTTTAACTACAGTCTATAATCAGGCTATCTGCTCATAAAACAAAATGTATGCATTCTGTTCAGGTTTAAAACTGCCGTCGCCCAAACGGAAAGCCTTATCGTCATCGGCACGCCACCACTCGCCCTTGTCGCCCAGTACATTTGTAACGTAGTGTCCTCCTCCAAGAGTTCCTGAGTGTTGGATCACAGATACCAATTTGTAATCCTTCTTGCCTTCTAGTGAATCAACAGGCCAAATCTCAGGATAGTCAACAAAGCTATCGATTTTACTGCATTTCAGTTCATCTTTAGAATCTCTAAAAACCGTATTCAGCTGCTTAAATCTCTTCAGATGAACCATCAAGACTTTAGGCAAGGTTTTTAAGAGTGTCTTTGAATCTATACATTCTGTTTCACCACAACCGCCTTCATCTTTATCGCACCTGTATTCCGGCAGATATTCCACGACGACGGAATCTTGCAAGGCAGAATCCAGGTTCTGCACAGTTTTTTCCCCACTTTCTTTTACGATGAGCTTGATATCTGTGTGTGGAGTAATCGTGCCTGAAATCCAATTCTTCTTGCATTTTCTGCAAATCATATTTCGAACGGTACCGACCGTCATTGTATCGTCAAACAATTTTTTCTTTCCAATTTTTTTGCATTCCTCTTCAATAGCTCCAATTATTGTTGCAAACAATTCTTCTGCATCTTGATCTACGAACTTTTTCATTTCGTCAGCAAATTTTGGTTTATCTGGAGAAGACTTAAGGGCAGTTGCATCTTCTTTTAAAAAAATATCGCAATTATACGTTGCTCCCTCCTTTCTTTCTATAAATGCAAACAAGTTGCTTAACCATTTGCTTGGGAACCAACTTTCTGGGGCTGATGTAGGTGTGCGGTTCATCCCCTCAATCAATTTGCGAAACGATGGGATTGCATGCAATCCCTGCATTGTGGCATTAAAATAGCATGTACATCCCAGATTTGGCAGCCCATTTATCTTCAATCCATCATTCATTGGTGTCGGAGCTTTTGGGGGCTCTTGAATTGCCAGCTTAAGTGGTGTCTCTATGCGTGATAGCTCTGTCTTTTCCGTACTTCCGTAATACTCCCACACGCCCAGCGCTTGAAGGTAAGGTTTGTGCTTATCCCCTTTCACAGTCTCGATGGCATTTGTGGTAGCGTTGGTTTTTTCGAGCGTAACCTTCAAATCATCGTTATCGAATTTATATTCCGACGGTAAAGGCGCACCATTTTGCATCATATCCGAATCCAAGGAAACGTACTTCCAACTGTCTTTCTCTGTATTTCGTAGGTACCCTTTGTCTACGCCATTTTCCACAACACGACGCAAGACTTCCCTTTTTCCATCCTTGCCCCCAACAGAGGCGAACACATCGAAGTGCCCGCTCTTGCTGTTTTCGTCAAATTTGCCCATAACTCCAGGAGCGAGCAAAACTCCATCTGCCGTTCCACGTGTCTCGGATTTTATAGCGACCATTTGCTCCAAGAAATCGTATAGATGCAGATGCTCAGCGTATACCTTTATGTCGCGCTTCGCCGCATCAATTTGAGAAGCAAAACCGATATACTCCCCACGCAATTTGTCGCAAACCTTTTCAACACCTTCACAAGAAAACAGTTTTTGCCCCAATTCGTTTTTCAGAGAAAAGATGTCATAATACACAGCTGCGATGTAATTCACAACGGTAAGCGCATTCCAATTTGCCCCAGAGAAGCTAACTTTTCCGGGATCCGCACTGAGTTTTATGCTCACGTTCTTTTTGGCATTCGCAAACAACCCATGACCTGCAACAGCATCACTGAGTTTCTGCGGTATGTATTCCGCAATGGATGTATCAAATTTTCCACCGTCGTATCCTTTTTGTATCCAAGCTGCAGCATCCCCCTTACTTCGAAGCAAGCTCAGGCTTGCACGGTAGCCCTCCTTCGTTGCCAAGCTCTGAAAATCTCCCAAAGTTTCGATTGATGAACCGAAGCATACGGAGAAGCCAAGCAGGAAGAAAGCGAATAGCCTAACAAAAACTCCGGACACGAAGAATATCCCCCAAACACAGCTCCCAATGCCTCAACGCTACCACAAAAATTCTTCCTGGTCAAACGCCCTCCCCCACCTTGCGAAACAATCGTCGTTTGTTTTCCCTTGCGGCTCTACGTAATTTCGCGCATACTTTAAGGTGTTGTTTATATCATATGGAATTGCGAGATGGCTGAAAGGATAAATATTCAAGATGCTTTTTTAAATTATATGAGAAAAAATAGAGTTCCGGTTACTGTTTTTCTCATGAATGGCGTGAAATTGACCGGTACTGTATCTTGTTTCGATCAAAGTGCGATTGTTATTCGCCGTGAGGGATACATGCAGATGGTCTACAAGCACGCTATCTCGACATTCTCTCCGCACGGAGCTGTCAGCGTTTTCGATTGGAACGGCGCGCCTCAAAGCGGGAGATCTCCAGAGGATGTTGGACAAGTTGAGCCATCAGCGGGTCTGGGTGAAAACCCGAGCGAAGATGGATTTTGATCTTGCTGTCATAGGAAGCGGCCCTGGTGGGTATGTCTGTGCCATCAGGGCTGCTCAGCTGGGGCTCAAAGTCGCCGTTATCGAGGATGAGAAGGTCGGTGGTACCTGCCTGAATAGGGGGTGTATACCGACCAAAACCATTCTTCAGTCGGTGAAGGTCAAACGTATTATCGAACGCTCGGCTGAGTTCGGTATTGATGCATCGAGCGCATCTGTGAACCTTGAGCGGATAGTTGAACGAGCCAAAAGCGTCGTTTCTGGATTAAATGGCGGAATAGAAGGACTATTCAAGAAAAACAAAGTTACATCCATCGATGGATATGCACGCTTCAAGGATAAAAATACCCTGTGCGTTTCGAAAGATGGACAGACGGCTGAGGTTAGGGCAAAAAATGTCGTCATAGCAACTGGTGCAAAGCCGCGAATTATTCCAGGAATTGATCCTTCTCTGCTTGAGCAAAAATTGGTTTGGACATCGAAGGAAGCTATATTCCCGGAGTTCCTTCCGAAGAAAATGCTCATGATAGGCTCTGGGGCGATAGGCATTGAGCTAGCATCGTTCTATAACTCCATAGGCTCAGATGTTACGGTTGTGGAAATTGCCGACAGAATTTTGATACAGGAGGATGTGGAAATAGCTGATGCTGCTGCAAAGTCCTTTTTGAAACAAGGTATCAAAATAAAGGTTGGTACAAAATCTCAGAATATAAAGGGGGAAGCCGGATGTGTCTCCGTCGAGCTTGTTGACAAAAATAACAAAGTGGAAAAGGATACGTTCGATGTTGTCGTCCTGGCTGTCGGTGTCGTACCTAATACTGCTGGTCTCGGACTGGAAAAAATCGGCGTGAGAACGAGGCCGAATGGTACGATCGAAACCGGTGCTTATCAGGAAACGAGCGTTGCCGGCATATATGCCATAGGCGATGTTACAGAGGCTCCATGGCTTGCACACAAAGCATCACGTGAGGGCATAATCGTTGCCGAGAGGATTGCGGGACTGCCGGAAATTACGCCGATAAATCTTGCCAATATACCCGCTTGTACATATTCTCATCCGCAGATAGCCTCCATAGGATTAACTGAGGATAAAGCAAAGGCTCTTGGACGTGAGCTGAAAATCGGACGCTCGTATTTCCGAGGCAATGGTAAGGCTCTGGCTAGTGGCGACCCTGGTGGTTTCGTCAAGGTTATCTTCGATGCGAAGTCTGGCGAATTGTTGGGAGCTCACATGATAGGACACGAGGTTACAGAACTGCTGCCGATTTTTTCCGTAGCTATTGCTGGGGAATTGACTGAGCGGGAGCTTATGGCTGCCGTGTTTCCTCATCCGACAATGTCAGAATGCCTGCAAGAAGCCGTGTGCTCTGCATTCGGTTGTTCTGTCAACGGGTGAAAGGAGGATGTTATGCCAAGCGCCATCGTCAGCCTTTCGGCAATAAAAAAAAATTACGCTGCCGTATCGAGCCTTGTGGGTTCCGGCGTCGCTGTTTCCGCTGTTGTGAAAAGCAATGCGTATGGTCTTGGCGCAGTGCAGGTATCTCGGGCGCTATATGATGTCGGATGTCGCCACTTCTGGACTGCATACCTCGTTGAAGCATTAGATGTGCGTGATGTTTTGCCGGATGATGCCAAGGTATATTACCTCCAAGGATTTCGTGCTGATGACCTCCCCACACTGAGGACATCAAAAGTCGTTCCTGTTATAAATTCCGTCGCTGAGCTGCCGCATATTCTCGGTCAAGGTCTGCCTTTTGCACTGCATGTTGATAGCGGTCTTTCCCGGCTGGGTATACGTCCTGAGGCGCTCGACAACATATTGCCTCTGCTAGAAAATGAATGTGTAGAGTGTGTGATTTCACACCTTGCCTGCTCTGACGATGCAACACATCCACTAAATCAAATGCAGAAGGCATCGTTTGATGCGTCGCTGAAAAAGGTACGTCGTGTAGTGAGCACGAAAGGCAGTCTGTCTGCCAGTGCGGGTATTCTGCTCGGCTCTGGGTTTCACTACGATATGGTGCGTGCCGGTGCGTTCTTGTATGGTATACGACCAGACGTGCAGGTCAACGTTCCTGTGCCTTTGGAAAATGTTCTGACGCTGACCGCGCCAGTCTTGCAAAAATACACTCTTGAGTCTGACGTCTCTATTGGCTATGGGGCGACATATACGACCTCACGGCCCACGAAGGTTGCCATAGTTTCCCTAGGTTATGCTGACGGCTTAAAACGTACCCTGTCAAATCGTGGGCACATTGGGTTTTATGACTGCACAGGTCATTTTCACAAAGCTCCTATAGTCGGCAAAATATCTATGGATCTTGTTGCTTGTGATGTCTCAGACATTCCGGATGATGCAACGAGCGTTGGGATACAAGCTATTATCTTGGACGGGAATTATACAATAGACGATATGTCTGTCGATGCTGCGACCATACATTGCGACGTCTTGACTGGCATAAACTTCGGATCAAGGAGATTTTCCATCTCGTACGTGAACTAGATTTTCTTTGTGCCTTTCGTGCAACAAACACCCCCTCCCAGAAGCGTTATACATAAAATTTTCCCTACATGCCTCCACGTATGGGGTAGGATAATTAGTGGGAGTTGTTGCGTATGCGACGTAATTTATTGTTTTTGGAGAGAATTATGAACAAGATTAGCATATTGTCCATCATGTTGTCCTTTTTGTCAGGAATTGCTCTTGCTGGCGAGACGACAACATCTGAACCGGCAGCTATTGAGACTCCGGCTACAACCGATACACCAGCTGCTGAAACGCCAGCTGACACTTCTGCTATTAGCGAGGAGCCAGCCGCCATTGAAGATGCTGCTGATAAGCCGGTTGTTAAGAAAGCTAAAAGGACAAGAAGAGCTGCGAAGCGCGGCGATACAAAGGCTGCTAGAGAAGCCACAGAGACTTTGAACCAGACGGCTAAAAACATCGACGACGAAAAAGTCCGTGAAGCTATTGAGCACAAGTCTGATGCTGAGGAGTCTTTGTCTGATGCCAGGGTTGCCGATGCTGATGCCAAAAAGGATGCTCATCTGCACGGTCATTCGAGCCGCTATGGTGCTGGTATGGTTGCTGATGCAAAAGAAAATGTTGCCGATGCCGAGAAAGAGCTCTCTAGCGCAACTGCCGATGTTGAGGCAAACAAGGCAAAGTAATGCTAGCTTCTGTTTGATGGCGGGCTTTTCTCAAGTTCGCCATCCGTTTTGTAAGTTCTTGTTTTGTTGTTCAAAAAGCCTTTAGCTGAACTGCTGCGCCCAGACACCATAGAGGAGTTAGTTGGTGTCGATTTAAGGGGTGTCGATGTTCGGGCTCCTCGTTCAATGATTTTGTGGGGCTCTCCGGGGTGTGGAAAAACATCACTCGCGAGAATAATTTCAAAGAACTGCAATCTCGAAACTGTGGCGATGTCTGCAGTTACCTCTGGCTCAGCTCAATTCAAGCAGGTTTTCGATCTTGCTGAGCGTGGGCAAAGAATTTTGCTACATGTTGATGAAATACATCATCTCAACAAATCGCAGCAGGACATATTTTTGCCACATATAGAAAACGGCAATATCGTACTCATTGGAACTACAACGGAAAATCCATCCTTTGAATTGCGCCCTGCCCTACTCTCTCGCTGCAAGGTGGTTGTTTTCAAGCGATTGTCGCCTGACAGCCTGGAGCTCCTCCTGAAACGCACGGAAAAATATATCGGGCGCGTGCTGCCATTGACCAATGATGCTAGAAAAGCTGTATGCGAGATGGCTGACGGCGATGGGCGGTACCTCCTCAATATGGTCGAGGATCTGCTGGCAAATGTGGCTGAAGCTCAGGAAATAGACGTCAATGCACTGCCAGAAATTCTATCGAAGCGTACCGCGATTTATGACAAACACAATGACGAGCATCACAACCTAATAAGTGCTCTCCATAAATCTCTTCGAGGATCGGACGTTGATGCAGCGCTTTATTGGTTTGCTCGAATGCTGAGAGGCGGAGAAAACCCGCTGTACATCGCAAGGCGGCTTGTCAGATTTGCTGTTGAAGATATAGGGCTTGCCGATCCGAACGCACTTCAACAGGCTATAGCTGCACAGCAGGCATATTCGTTTTTGGGCTCTCCGGAAGGGGAACTCGCCATATGCCAGGCGGTGATTTACCTTGCCACTGCACCAAAGTCGAATGCCGGGTATGTAGCATTTAAGAATGCGCAGAAGCTCGCAGAAATCACAGGCTCGCTCCCACCACCAAAGCATATCCTGAATGCCCCAACAAAATTGATGAAGGAGCTCGGATACTCCAGGGGGTACACCTACGATCCGGATACCAAAGACGGTTTCTCCGGGCAAAACTACTTTCCGGACGGCGTCGCTCGTCGCACACTATACACACCGGCAGAACGTGGTTTTGAGCGAGAGATACAAAAACGCCTGGCATACTGGGCAAAACTGCGAACACAGAAAACTGGAGAAAGAAATTGAATAAATTTTTGACTCTCCAGCTCTTGAAAAGTGCGGATCGTGCTAGGGGAAAATTTTATGCCACAAATATATAAAATAAATGCAGTTTTTTAGAGCAACCGCACGCTTTTTAATATACTTTATACACAAACTAACTTACGGAGCTTGTTTTGGTAGCGCCCTACTTCTCTGCAAGTATATTGCACGTGAGGATTATTGCCGCTTGCTTGTCTGGGTATGTGTTTTTTGTGAGGGTTGAGAAAGACTGCAATTCCAACAGTCGCCGAGCGTATGCTAAATTGGAGTTTTTCGTACTGACGAATGAACAATAGGCTATGGCGACATCGAGAAATAACTCGAAGTTGTCTGCATTTGTTTTTGAGAACTCTATAATACCTTTGCACCCAGAGGCAAGAAAGTCGACAAATATACCGACCAACTCCGGAGCGGCATCCCTTAACAATGCATTTACGAAGCTCTTGGCATCAGGGAAGGTTGCGACATCGACATCTTCACACTGGACGCGTATTTTGAGGCACCTGGAGCGTATTGTCGGAATGATGGACAACAGGCGCGTTGTGGTCAGTATCAAGATGGTATCCTCTGGCGGTTCTTCGAGAGCCTTCAAAATAGAATTTGCAGCATTACGCGACATATGCTCAAAATTCTTGATTAAGACCGCACGCCCACCAGGGAGGCTAGGTTTCTGTGCTAGAAAATCCAGCATCTGACGTGTAGCGTCTATGGATATTTCATTTTCGTCGTCAGCTTTTTTCAACAGGAAGAAATTTGGATACGTACCTTCGATGGTGAACCGTTGTATTTGCTCGGCATCGCAACCTGCTCCCCCCTGCATATGGGCTAGCGCAACCTCATATGCCTTTTCAAGCACAGTACCGGCATCTGAACCGTGATATATAACTCCTCGACCGTTCATTGCATCAGACTTTCGATTGACCAATCGAATTGTATCGCCTCACAGCCTTCAGAGATAGCTGAGACTTCGATTGTAGGGTACAACCTATCATCCAAAGAAGACAATCTGACATTTGAAACACCGCCGGAAAGTATGGTGAATACGTACTTCTCATCAGCGTTGCTTAGCTGAATGCTATGCTGGTTGATCTTCTGAAGTTCAACGGATTTCCCCAGAACGAAGCGAAAGACTGCCTCGAATTTTCTCGAAAGGAAGACAAAATCTGTACAGTTGATTTGAATTCTGTCAGTGGCAAGCTCGATCTCTCTTCGCATAGCAAATTCAAACGCCTTGTTTATGAAATGCACCTCTCCTTCAAAAAACGGAGAACTGTTACGCAATTTCCGCTGACAAGTGATTTGTGGAGACTTCGGTAACTTGATGCGCAAGCCGTCAAAAATTACTGATATGTCTGAGCGGTTTATCAGTTTATCACTCCTGAAGCTTGCTTCGAAATCGAAAATGTTTATGCCAGGTTCGGACAGCTCGTTAAAAGAAGAACGTACGCTGCGAGGAATTATATTTATCAGCGCAACAGCTTTTTTTGTAGAAAGCCGCTCAAAGTCAGGTACGCTCGCAACGTGATCCTTTATGTCGACGATGGATAGCGCTGTATCGATCATATGCCTGCTTGGAACAAAAGGAGAGCTTGCGGGTGTGAAACTTCCCGAATGCGCAGACAGTTCACCATTGCCTAGGCGGAGAAGGCGTATGTTTGCAGCCATCTTGGAAAGCAATGCAGCGAAGCCATCGGGCAGCTCTGCACCATTCGCTTTGGCTACAAACCTAACTTCGAGCAGTGAGCGAAAAGCATGAAACGTATCAACAGGAGAACGAGTTTCAAACATACCGTCCTTGATACAGCTCTGGGCTAGGCGATATATCTGAGCAATAACTCGGTTCACTTGCCGCTGCTGGAAAGTTTTCATAACTGAGAGGCAAAACAAAATAGCCTTCAGCGCGACTAGCCTGTTGTACGGTTGTGGCTCCGCCCGGTAACACTTTCGCAAATGCGAAAAATGCTCACACATCGACGAGAGAACCTCTTTTTGGAATTTGTCACTAGCGCCAGAGGCGAAAAAGGAATACGAAAAAATCCAATTTACGACACGCTCCCCTGCAGCACGGCAGTTCCAAACTGGAGCTAGCCAAAAGCGTTTGGTTTTCCGATATCCATTTATAAATTCGGAAATTGAGTTACGGGCGAACTTCCGACAGCTATGTCCGCCTAAAGCCTGAAGATCCCGCATCCAAACAAAGCTAGCTGCGTAGATGGCACCATCCCATCGCTTTTCCGCAAAGATTGCCTGTATATCCACGTCGAACGAACCATCCAGGATGCCTCGACCAACGGATGGCTCTCCAGCCCAAGGGTCAGCTATAAACTTCGAGGTATCGAATATACCCGACTTCTTGTCGAGCGACAATCCATAGAAAAAGCTGCGCTGAGCAAGAGATACACGCCAAGAAGCCAGCATTTGTACAGCGTGCTCTATTCTGCTGGACATAAAGCCTTCAATTTCTCTCGCAACACTTCTACACTCTGCGGCTTTGATCCATTGAGCAAATAACTGCCTGCAATCAGTATATCTGGCTTCTCTCTATTCAACAAAGCAGCCGTTTTGTCGTTCACGCCACCGTCAACACCTATTGGAACATCCGGGCGTATAGCGCGAATTTGAGGTATTTTCTCAATCGTCGAAGGGATGAGCGCTTGTCCACCAAATCCTGGATGCACTCCCATTATCAAAACCAAGTCAACCAATGGAAGATATCGTGCTATGTCGAAAACTTCACTTTCCGGATTTATGGCAAGTCCAGCTTTCACTCCCTGCTCTTGTATACGTCCGAGCAGTGGAGATATGTCATCCTTTTCCTCGCCGTGAATTATCAAGCTCTCAATCTTGCAAACGCAGACAACATCGATAAAATTCTCCGGATTGTCAATCATAAGGTGCACAGAGACAGGCAACTTTGACGCGGTGGCTATTTGCTTTATCGCCTCAATTCCAAATGCGAAGTTGGGAACAAAATGCCCATCCATCACATCTATGTGAAATGAACCGACCCCTGCTTCCGTCAAGCACTCCAGATCTCGGGAGAGATTCAGCAAATTCCCGGAAAGTAGAGAAGAAGATATATGCACGAAACCAGCTGAACACACCCCCTCCGCGTTCATGCTACCACATTACCTAGCATCTGGAAGAGAAAAAACATCATCTGGAACTCTTTTCGCGTCATTCACAGACAGCGTCTTTGGATCAAAACTAAACAATGTCTTGTTTTTTCCATCATCGATAATCCACGCCTCGAGATTTTTCAAGTTGCCATTTGTATACTTCGAAAACACAAGCATAACCTGTACCCCACCAAATGTGGACGAGCTATTTATGCGCAAACGCAAATACTCATCGGAATTCTCGACAATTTCGAACGTTTCTTTCGACAAGTCCAAGGTTCCCGTCAAAATCGAGTATATCGGCGTTTGCAATATAGACTGCACATACTTTTTCGACGCCTCTCTATCAAAGACAGTAACGACACTATCGGAAACGAGAATGTCCTGATTGAGCCCGGAGGTGTATTCAATCTTGACTTGTGGCTCGCTAGAAGATTTAGATTTCACAACCTTCTTCAGCCAAAAGCGTCCTGTATAAACTTCGCCGTTGTCGCCTATTTGCTCAAAATCTGCAGCGATAAATTCAACTCCTTTGAGATACCTCTCGACTTGCGAAGCTAGCTTTTTATCGACAACGTTATCCGATGCGGAAGAGGAAAAAACAAGAGCCAGCACCAAAAAAAGGCACCGACTCAGGACACTCAAAAAAGGAGACATTACCTTGAATAAAACTCGATGACCAGATTTGGTTCCATTGTTACTGGATACGGCACATCAGCGAGCTTCGGAGCACGAACAAACTTCCCCTTCACCCCTTTTGTATCCACCTCAAAATAATCCGGCACATCCCGTTCATTCGTATTGATTGCAGCCAGCGTATTCTCGTTATCACGCATTTTGCCGAGAACGGAAACCTCATCACCGTCCTTCAATTGGTACGACGGAATATCAATGCGCTTACCATTGACAGCTATATGCCCGTGATTGATCAACTGACGTGCAGCAAAAACGGTTATAGCGAACTTCATACGGTAAACCACGGCATCTAACCGACGCTCCAGCAACTCAATCAGGTTCTCCGAGGTGTCCCCACGACGGCGAACCGCTTCCTGATAAATCTTGCGGAACTGCTTTTCCCCTATATTGCCGTAATACCCCTTCAACTTCTGCTTTGCATGCAACTGAACGCAATAATCCGATGGCTTCGACTTTTCCTTACCATGCTCACCAGGGGCATAATTCCTCACATTAAAAGGACTTTTCGCTCGTCCCCAAAGGTTCACACCAAGCCGACGATCAATCTTGTGTTTGGCACCTGCTCTCTTTGACATACGCAAAATATCAACCCAACTTACATCTCGAATTCTACCACACGACTACGAAAAGCGACAACAAGGATTTTTGCGAGGGGGGAAAGGTGGCTTTTGGGCTCGGAAGTTTTTTGAGTATCGCATTTGCAAAACAGGGATACCAAAAATCGCATTCTTGCTAGTTTTCTGCGACTTCACAACATTCTTCGCATATACATTTGCTTTACAAGTATAACTTTTCGGAGTAGCAAATTCTCTCCACTGTCGCGATTTTCTAAATCTTTCTAATCTCTATTTTCGAGATGTTAGCTAAGAACCTGGCAAAATTACCCTGATAACTTTACTTACAAAACGTGGGAAGGGTAAAAACCCTCGCCTTCAGGCGAATACTTTACTATAATACATAATATACAAGAGAAATTCACATAGTGTGTACGATAAGAATACCACGTAGTATTTCATACAAAATATAAGTATAGAGTGCTATATGGAATATTGCCGAATATAAAAGGGAAAAGTAGCGGGAAACTGCAAGGTGAGTTTCAGAAATTAAGGAAACGGTACTGGGGACAATATCTGCAGGCGAGAAAATATTTTGTCGCAACATCCGGACAGCTAAATGCAGAGGAGATGCAAAAATATATAGAGGAGCGAGAGGCACATCATAAGCACGGTAATTTTAATGTCTCTGAGTTTTAAGAGTTTACTCTTTTAATCCGCTTTTCAAGCGTGAACTAGAACCACCGGCTTCCAGTCGGTAGGTTGTCTATTATTTTATGTATTACACTCATTTTAATACTGAAAGATACGGCAGTGCCGAAGCTGGTATATACATATGATTGGCTTTGATATTTCCACTCATTGCTCCCATCTAACTAACGAACTAACGAAACACATTTTTTCGAGAATGCTCCTGTACAGCCCCTCAAAAGTGCTTTGAAGATGGAAATAAAAATCGAGATTACTTCAACATACAACTATAGAAAATGCCCCCAAAAACTAAGTTCTTTCCTCAAATTTCAAGCATTCAGAATTATTCTTTTTCCCAAAAGGGACGAGAAAAAGCGCCTGATTTGCCGAGCTGCAGTCAAGCCTGCAGGGCGTAGCCCGAAAAGCAAGCCGGAAGGCGCGGCGTGGCTTGACGGCAGCACAAAAGGCAAATCAGTATAATGCGTTCCGCCTTTTGGGAAAAAGAATTCCCTACCCTTTCCTGTTCAAATCAACAGCGGTGGAACAAAATGATCGTAAAGAGCTGATACACAGGTTATAATCGCAATTGTAATTGAAAAAAACAATTTGACGTTTCTTGAGTTTTCAGACTGATTGTGCCTAAAAAAATAATATCTTCGAAAAATATACCTTTCTGCCAACGTGTGCGTTTTTTGGAACTGGAAAGTTATAGACCCAATTGATTGCAGAATGCCACAGTGGTGAACCCAGATTTGAGTTATTTATTCCAATAGTTGAGATAATTCAGACGGCAAGGTTTTCCAGATATCTCTTTTCAATTCTCGGATTCAGTGTACATTTCTGCAAAAGTTCACCCATATTTGTGTTTATCAATTTGATTTACCCCATCCTCCAAGTGCAATTGACACCACCACTATCATCACTCTCACTCCGGCGCTGTTGTGAAGCCCTCGCCAACAGTTAGGTTGAGTGTACGTCCATCGGGAGTTGTAATGATTGCTCCGCTTTCCGATACCTCGTCTATGGAGAAATTGTTCTTCTGCCCTATGCTGAAGTATGGGACATCGTTTATCCAGATCGTCCAGTTTGAGTTACTGATGAAAAGCAATCCTGATACAACGTAATTTTGCTCGCCGCTCTCCTGGTGTCTGGAGTGAGAACCTTCTGCCAGAAGTAATGCCCGGTTGGCATTCTCGTCGTCGAGGAAAAGCGACTCTTCTCCAAGCACTGGGCAAACGGTTAATACAAGAGCAAGGCTTATTTCTGGAAAACGCTGCACAGAACCTCCAATTTCAAAACCGGGGAATGAAGCACATTTCGTGCAAATTTGTTGATTTCAAAATGCGAGATTTCCTGAAATCCAGGCGCGAAATCCTGCATTCCATCCAAAAAGTTGAAGATAAAGCGGTCGTGCCAGAAAAGTCCTTCGATCTTGTATCGATAAATTTTCACTTTCGCAGGTACGGCATCTTCGAGCAGCGAGATATGGACATCCTTTGCATAATTCTGTTTCGCTATTGCTTCCACAAATTCTCGAAAATTTGTTTTCGTACCACTGAATTTATGCCGCAAAATAAAGTTCCTTCTCCCGTCATCGAGCTGTAGATCTTGTATCGGTGCCGCATGCATTTCCATCTCTTGGCATTGCTCGAGTTTGTGGCGTTTATGTGACGAAACGACTGCGGATAGCAGACAAACCACAACCGTCAGAAATATGAACAACCTCTGCTTCGAGGTGATATTGCGAAAGCTACGCAGGTACCTCGCGAGCCTCGCCAAATCAATTTTCTTCATTCCCTTCGTCGCAGAGTACCTTTATATCGACCTTTCCAGTTTCATTATCAATGCTCACTGACGCATTTTGAATTTTTTTGTTGAGGTTTTTCACCTTGTCCTTCAGTTTCGCTTTGAAGTTCAGATTCTTTTCCCGAATGTGTTCCCTCAAATCCTGCCAAATGGAAATTTCATCGACAACGTCCGGAGGCAGCAATGCCACGATGTTACTTGCCTCATCGGTACGCCTTGCATAGCCGACCGTCTGCGTAATATCTGAAATGGTTTTGAACAGACATAACGCAAGGATCACCGAACAGGCGATTTTCACAATCTGCCCGACATTGCGTACCCTGTCAGTCGTATCTAAATTGCCAGACTTCGAGAGCAAGTGCATATCGATTTTCGAGCTGGCAACGAATGTCGATACGGTATCCTCATTGAGTTTGTATATGGCAACATCATCCGCACCTATGCTGAAAACCTGCTTGAGAAAGCTGAGCGCCTCTGTAGTTTCCGCTTCTTCATCGGTGCATTTCAGGCTTTTGTTTCTGTGATATACACACTTCCCGCCACACATCACGATAACTTCAAGATTTTGCCCAACCTCGACAGTGAACATAGACATCTTGAATTTGAGGCGATCGACAGGATGCTGTGCAAAGTAGCTTGCAACAACCCAAAATGCCCACCCGGAAATCGAACTTATAAGATTTTTAAACTGGAGAATTTCCTGCAAAATCGCTGAAGTTATCGGAGAAAGTTTCATTTCGCAAATGGCAGCATTACCACTTCGATACGAAAACTTCCGCTCGTAGGCAATCAAATTGATCTGCTCCTTTCTTCCAAGCAAAATGTTATTGGCAAGTTGCCGCATTTCTTTTCCAGTCAGATTACTCGGCGATATTGTTCGACACAGCATCGTATTGCTCGAAATAACGAGCTCAATAGGGAGTTGGCGGCATTCGTTCAGGTATTCAAAAGCCTTCACCTTATCTATCAATTCAAAGGGCAAATCAACCACAATTTTCGAATTTCGAATACGTGTTATCTTCAGCGAATTGTCGAATAAAGTTACGCGTACGAACTCTTCGAGCTGACCTCCTTTGAACAGACCAACAAGCCCTTTCATACCGAAGTCCTTACGCTACCCCTCCCATACACAGTATCTATCAGCAATCATAAAAAATTGTTAATTTTTGTAGGGAAAATTCCCCCCGTCTTCTGCAATTTAGTGGACACGTCGTTAATCAATTTCAACAAATCCTAAAATAATATATTTGAATTAGTTATCGTACTTGATAGCATGTTTATATTTTTTAACTGCAGTTAGTATCAAATTGAGCGCATGCCGTGCATATAGTCCTATTCGTTACTAGATGCTGTCGTCAAAGGAACATATGACATCCCGGATGGTTCCGTTCAGACTACGTTCTGGAAATAAAAAATAGCGAATTGAATAGGCAAATCGAGGGGAGGTATAAACATGGAATATATTAACGTTTGTGCTTACAACCAAAACAGCCAAGGCACAAATTCGCCACTAATGCATAATCATTCTGAATTATTATTTTTTCCAAAAGGGACGAGAAAAAGAAGCTGATTTGCCGAGCTGCGGTCAAGCCCTTCAGAGCAAGCATTAGCGCAGCGTGGCTTGACGGCATGCGAAAGGGCAAATTAGTATAATGCGTCCCGCCTTTTGGAAAAAATAATTTCAACCTTTCGAATTGATGCGACAACAATAAAAATGTCGAGCAACTCATCATGAACTGACCTCACACTATATCACCTTTACAGACATACTCCTTTTCTAATCCAAGACTTCTTCAACGCCCTGTTTTATTGAGCGAATTTGGAAATAGAAAGCCTCCAACAAAGAGCCAATAGGGCAGAGAAGCTACTTGCGATTGAGTAAAAAGCAAACACATGACTTGCAGTGAAGCCCACACAATCCAGCCGAACTGCAAGAAAGAATCTTACAAAAAGCAAAATTGCTCTAACTTAAAATCTTTTTATGGCAAAAGCTGGATCGCTTTGCCAATACCAGGGGATACTGCGCTATCTCGAAACAAGGACAGCATGAGCACTTCCCCAAAATCCATCGTAAATTGTGAGGATGTGGTACAATGTCGTGCATGCGGTTCGGGTACGTGAAGTCGTATGGAAACAAAGGTAAATAGAAAGTCGTGGCTGGTTTTTGGCATAGCTGCAGTGTTCTACCTGTACGAGCTGGCACTGCGCGTTTCTCCGAGCGTAATGACGCACGATCTGATGACGACGTTTAATGCTACCGCGACTGTCTTGGGACTTCTCGTTTCGTTTTACTACTACGCTTACACAATCCTGCAACTGCCATGTGGACTTATTCTCGACAAGATGGGGCCTCGAAGATTGCTTGGATGTTCGGCTTTGCTGTGCGTTATCGGATCTGCGATGTTCGCCGGATTCAATGAAATATCCGTTGCACAGGTGGGACGCTTTTTGGTTGGTGCCGGCTCTGCGTGCGCATTCATAAGCTGCCTGCAGATAGCGGCGAAACTCTTTCCAACGAAGTATTTCGTGATACTCGCCGGTGTAACAAATATGATGGGAACGTTAGGCGGATTGTTTGGAGGACCTCCCGTTGCTCGCGCTGTAAATGCTATCGGATGGAGAACGACTACTTTTTGGCTTGCTGGCATAGGCATTGTTATTGCGATATTGGTATTTGTTGTTGTCCCAAAGAAGCTTGAAGCTCAGCCGATGAAAACGAGCGCCACTTTTGGCGGGCTGTTGCGCGAACTGCCATCTCTATTGAAGAACTCTCAGATCGTATTGTCTGGAATTGTCGCCAGCTTTATGTACCTTCCTGTCGATGCATTCGCTGAGCTGTGGGCAGTACCGTTCTTTATGTCAAAATACGGAATTGGGAATGAGCAAGCGTCTATGGCATCTGCTGTCGTCTTTATCGGAGTTGCGATAGGCAGCGTTCTGCTTGCTGTTGTTGCGAGAAAGATCGGTAGCTATATGAAAACCATAAGGCTTTCTTCGCTTTTTACTGCTGTGCTATTTCTGCCACTGATATTCTCAGATTGCAGTATCTACATAGCCTTTGTCTTCGTGTTTCTGATCGGCTTTTTGACCGGGGCTCAGCCTATCGGATTTGTCGTTGCCAAAAATAATGCCTCAGCTGAGGTTTCCGGAACTACCCTTGCTCTGACAAACTGCATAGTTATGTTGATAGGGTCGATATTCCAGCCATTTCTTGGCGCATTGCTCGATTTCTTTTGGAGCGGGACAACCGACGCTGCAGGACTTCGCTTTTATGACGTTACCTGCTACCAGAAGGCTATTTTGATTATTCCGGTGTTCTTGGTCATATCGTATTTCGTATCGATGTTTATACGTGAGACCATAAATTGCGAGCGTGAATAGATTTTGCTATTTTCTCCTGCTTTTCTTGCAGTGGCAAGTTGGGGCTTTCGAAATGTCCCAACTTCCGCTTTCGGATTTTGCCGCTGCTAGCTTTCCGAAGCTGCATGCCTCTTGCTTCATCATAGTCAACAAAGATACCAATCTGGTTGTTCACGAAAAGAATTCGTGCTGTTTGATAAATACTGGTACGTTTGACGATTGGGTGCTACCAAAAATAGAAAATGCTCACGAGTTTGCTCGACAAATCGGAGCAAAGAGTACCACCTTTCTGGAAAGTACCAGTTCATTTGCTGGAGAAAGCAAGTCAACCTTGTACGATATGTGCCTTATGTGTGAACACCTGAAGCTGCGCGACATACGTTTCTTCAAGTCGGCGATGTCTGGAGTTGGATGTGCCTTCAATTTCAAAAACAAGAATGCCTGTGAGTTCGTCTGTATTTTGTACGGCGCAAATTCTGAAAAAGAGTTACTTCAAGATAAGCAGCGCATCGAGACTTGGCTTGAGCAATTTTTTGTCTTTGATGCAGCTCAAAAAAATGACAGTATTTCGCAAATACCGGTTTTGTATGGTGTTGAGCCGAATGTGCCATTCAGCTACGACGGAGAAAAGCACTTACTCCTGCTGTCGAAAAAGTATCCAGAGCAGATTCACAAAGTATCACGATATCGAACCCTACTACGCGCTCCAGTTGCCGAAGGAGATGAGCTAGGCGTTGTGATGTATCAAACGAATGTCTTCAAAAATCCCATATCAAAAATCGTCAAAGCAAAACGCCCCGTGAAAGCTATCTCCCCCTTCAAACGTATCCCCGCATCGTTTAGGTATATCGTGTTCGGAACAACCGAAAAAAGGAACAAGAGCAGTGAATGAGGAAACGAACGTAGATATTTTTAACGGAGGAGCGGATTTACAACTGTTTTATGGAAAATTAAATCTATACACTAAGAATATCGTGATAGAAAATTTAAAATATAATACGTTGCAATCAGAAAACAATCGCAATCTTAATGCAACCTTCTACTTATCATATGTTTCATACCCACATTTGTCCCAACCTCGTTCTCATAAGTGAAATTGCCGGTAGCACAGAGAATTTTCAAAATTATTTTTCCTAACTTTATCTATAAGTTTGCTTAAGCTTTCTGGGTTATAACCCGCAATGGATGTGTAAAAATTCAATTTTTTAATCACCAGCCTTTTTGTATTTTTTAAATACAACTCTGCCATTTTCATACGGTTCACAAAACCATGATTTTTTTAATCGTATAGCATTTTTGCTGTTTTGATCCATTCAATAATAGTTTGTTATGCCGCAACTTTCCATAAGTTTGTGGCATAACTCTCGCAATTTGACGAAGTTCATTTCCTTTGACGTAAATAATTGCTACTTCACTTTTGCGTACCATATATTTTATCCTCAAATCAAACTCAAACACCGTACGTTGCACTTCTGATATTTGTGCCTTTATTTTCTGTCCACAAGTTCACATACCCACAACTTTTGCGACTTTTTATTCTTCATATTAAATCGTTTTATACTATATTCTATTCCATTGCTGCTATAAAAAGTTCTGCCATGGCAGCACAAATTATTGCTGGGATGAATGGGAATTTACGTCGCCTGCATATTATGGAAACCGCTATGCCGAATAAGCCGCATAGTGCTGTGAAGCGGTACCACCCACCTGGAGATATGACGAAGGAGATTGCGAACACGACGATGTAGTCGGCAAGACCGAATGCCCGCTTCTTTCGTACGCCCCAAAATGCGATGCCCATAAGCAGGAATATGATAAGTGGTGCAATGCAGAATGTGTGCGTTAGGAAATGCCATACGAGCAAGCACGAGACGACAAAACCTGCGAGCGGTAGCACTCCAACCTTCTGCTCTCGGAAGTCTTGGATGCATAGCACCCCGCCGAACAATGCCGTGATGCTCCAGAGGGTTACTTCGAGCAACATACCGCATCATACGTCTCGCGCGCTTTGTATGACGAACGCACAAGTGGAGCAGACACGACCTTAAGTCCCAATGCTGCGCCATACTCTGCGTACTCGGCAAATTCGTCCGGGTGCACATAACGAGCGATTGGAAAATGTGATGTCGATGGGGCAAGGTATTGACCTATTGAAACAATATCGACGCCTGTTGCGGCAACATCGTCCAGCAATTCCAAGACGTCCTTTTTATCCTCTCCAACTCCAACCATCATCCCGGTTTTCGTAATCATATTCGGAGCGCATTTTTTGATATTTCGCAAAAATTGCAGCGACACATCATAATCAGCCGGTGGTCGCTTCACGACTTTATGCAAGCGCTTGACGATCTCCATATTGTGTCCGAAAACATCTGGTCTTGCTGCGACGACAGTTTGTATCGACGTCTCGTTTCCTCGGAAGTCTGAGGTCAGTATCTCGACTTTCGTACCCGGATTGCGTAGGCGTATTGTTTCGATGACGCGAGCGAAATGAGCAGCGCCGCCATCTGGCAAGTCATCTCGGGTAACCGAAGTTATGACCGCATACTTTATGCCAAGCTTCTCAACTGACGCGGCTATCTTTTCTGGTTCGTCTGGATCAAGTGCATTCGGACGACCTGTCTTAACATTGCAAAAACGGCACCGACGCGTGCACGTATCCCCCATTATCAGAAAGGTCGCGGTTTTGTTCCTCCAGCACTCACCTATGTTCGGGCAAAGAGCCTCTTCACAAACGGTATGGATACCAGCAGTCCTGACTACGTTTAGTGTGTCGGCAAAGCCTTTCGAATTCGATGACGGTACCTTGAGCCAATCGGGCTTTACAAGCACGCCACGAACTCCCTTGTAGCCGCAATGCACTTTTCGAAAAGTTCAGTACTTACTCCACCGCATTGCGCTAGGTCAGCACGTCCGCCAAACTTTATATTCAGCCCGAGTTTTTCATTCAGGTGAGACAGCAATGCTTTGGCGTCAAACCTTTCGGAAACAAGAGACTGTGAAACAAATACGCAAAGAGACATCTTTCCGTTACTCGAATTGGAATTTCCAATGATAAAGCAAATTTGTCCGGCAACAGCCTTTTCTTTATCGACTAGTCCGAGTAACGCTTTCTGATCAACATCTGATACCAAAATATGCTTGAATGTTATATCTCTCACTTGTTCAATCTGAATTTTTGCATCATTTGAGAAGCTTTTCGCTTTAAGCGCAGCTATCTGCTTTTCCAGCAATTTTACGTT
Organism: Alphaproteobacteria bacterium; assembly: GCA_017471265.1. GTDB lineage: Bacteria > Pseudomonadota > Alphaproteobacteria > RUG11792 > RUG11792 > RGIG4847. Next base: position 10,006 of record JAFUUW010000053.1, on the reverse strand, counting down.
GCTCGTCTGCGTTTCAATCTTCCCAGACATCTCGCAAACCTTCCTCTCAAAGTACTGGCGCAACCCACCTGCTGTAACCGCCTCGATACGCTTTATGCCGGAGCCCACAGACGAAACGGAACATATCTTGAATACGCCAATTTGCGACGTATTTGAAACGTGTTCACCACCGCACAACTCTTTTGAGAAGTTATCACCGATGGTTACAACTCGCACCTCATCCGGATATTTCTCCCCAAAGAGCGCTAATGCCCCGGATTTTTTTGCATCATCAAGCGACATAACTTGCGTTGAGACATCCAGAGCCGCATCTATGGTGCTGCTTACAATGTTCTCAACCCGCTCTATTTGTCCTTCACTGATCGTTTCATTATGTATGAAATCGAACCGCAGGCGATCGCGTGTAACAAGCGAACCTTTTTGGGCTACATGAGCTCCAAGAACCGTCCGTAACGCAGCTTGCAAAATATGCGTCGCTGTATGATTTCTCGATGTGGCAAGTCTAGCAGAACGATCCACCCTCAGTTCAACCTCATCACCAACCTTGAGTTGACCGTGTTTGACAACGCCTTTGTGGACGACAACACCAGCAACAAGTTGGGTATCTACGACTTCGACGAGAACACACCCAGAAGAAATCGTACCAACGTCACCGATCTGCCCTCCACACTCGGCGTAGAACGGAGTTCTCGCTGCTACGACAAAAATTTCATCACCTTCATGTGCAATCTCGATAGACCGTGTCTCTTTTACAACAGCTAGCACTCTGGAAGCTACGTCTCCGCCTCCTCGGATAAATTCAACCTTGCCGACTTTATCGGCAATATCGAACCAGACCTTGTCGGTGAAGGCATCACCCGTCCCTATCCAAGCTTTCTTTGATAAAGCCTTTTGAGACGTTGCTATGTGCTCGAATTCCGCTTCATCGACACGCTTTCCTTCATTTCGCAGGATATCCTGGGTCAAATCGAATGGAAAACCATAAGTGTCATACAGCTTATACGCAACATCCGCAGGAAAAACGGTTGATGAGCCGAGTTTGTTAAGCTCGGTTTGAAGGATAGACATACCCTTGTCTATCGTCTTCATAAAACCTTCTTCCTCGTTCTGCACAATCCTCCGAGTTGTTTCCTCGTTGGCAACAAGCTCGGTGTAGTACCCTCCCATAGCATTCTTGACGCTAGGGAGCAGCTTAAACAGGAATGGCTCGTGTATCCCCATCATATACCCGTGGCGCAGAGCTCGACGGACTATACGCCGAAGAACATACCCGCGTCCCTCATTTGACGGAGTTATACCGTCAGCAATCATAAATGCAATCGCACGCAAGTGATCTGCAATTACGTTATAGTGCGACTGAAATTTCGGATCATCTGTGTTAGTTAGGGCTTTGACGTCTCCAACTATCGACTGGAACAAGTCTATATCATAGTTACTGTGGACACCTTGAAGTACCGCGGCGATACGCTCCAACCCCATACCGGTATCGATCGATGGCTTCGGAAGATTTATTCGTGAACCATCAGGCAGTGTTTCAAACTGCATAAAAACCAGGTTCCATATCTCGATAAACCTATCGCCGTCCTCTTCTGCCGAGCCTGGAGGACCTCCTTGTACCTTGTCTCCGTGGTCATAAAATATCTCACTGCAAGGCCCACAAGGCCCCGTATCTCCCATTGACCAGAAGTTGTCATTTGTCGGAATGCGGATAATCTTTGCGTCATCAAGTCCCGATATCTTTCGCCATAACCCCGCGGCTTCCTCATCACTTGCATGGACGGTAACCAATAGCTTTTCCTTCGGCAAGCCCAAACGCTGTGTAACCAACTTCCAAGCAAACTCGATAACCTGCTCCTTGAAGTAATCTCCGAAGGAGAAATTTCCTAGCATCTCAAAAAATGTGTGATGGCGAGCGGTATACCCCACGTTTTCAAGATCGTTGTGCTTTCCACCTGCCCTCAGGCACTTTTGTGCAGTTGTAGCACGTCTGAATGGCAAAACCTTCTTTCCGGTGAAGGTGTCCTTAAACTGAACCATTCCGGCATTCGTGAACATAAGGGTGGGATCGTTATTTGGCACAAGAGAACTTGAGGCAACGTGCTCGTGCCCGTTTTCGACAAAAAATTTTATAAACTCAGCCCGTATATCGTTAACGGAAAACAGCACCTAAATCCACCTCAAAAGCCCACTTTACCCGCAATTATACCACCTATCGAAGGTATAGCAGGGAGTGTCAAAGTAGACTTCACCGCACCGCCTACATTATCTTCTCCAGGACTCGCTAGAGCCCCTCACTGCACTACGCCATCCCCTTTTTCCAAGGCTTACTGAAGCAAGCTTTACTGCAGCCTTGCCGTCCTTTTCTCCAGAGCTTGTTGAGGTGAACTTCACCGCACCGGTACCATTCTCTTTTCCAAGGCGCGTTGGTAAAAATACATATACTGTTGCACGATGCCGGCATACCCGGCGAAGTGGTCGAGTGGGAAAGTACCCCCGTAACGTTCATCGATTATCTTCTTTATCCACACGTCGACCGGGAAAGCATCGATTTTGTGCAGCCCGAAGAGGGCTATGCAGCTCGCAACCTTCACGCCTATGCCGTTGAATTGCCGTAGAGTTGCGATGGCATCGGGTGTGCCCATTGCAGTCAACTTGTGAAAATCCAATCTACCATCGAGGACAGCCCTCACTACATCAACGACATACTTGGCTCGATATCCAAGTCCCAACGCCACGAAGTTCGCCTCGGTATACCCCGCCAGCTCGGCAGGGGATGGAAACGCCCCGCCGAATGGCTCGCACAACCTGGCTATCGTGCTACGTATACGCGGGATGTTGTTTTGCTGCGAGATGATGAAGCTCACGGTCATTTCCCAAGGATCCTGCCGCAGTATCCTTATGCCCCAACCGTACCTCACCGCATTGCGCAAGTACTCGTCGCCCGACGATGTTATGGCGTTCTTTACCGCACCGTAATCTGTTTGCAGATCAAAATAGTTGCTCCAAATCTCCTGGAATTCACACTCGTTGCAGTCGAATTCCCATGCCCACTCGGACGTCCTACGCACGACAAGTCTCCGCCCGAATGCCGGAACTTCCCAAACGTCTGATGCAACAGAGCGAATACGGAAACACTGCCCGGAATTCGCTATTTGCTCCATATCAAAATGCGCAATTGACTTCTGTACCACCTTATGCGGAGCTTCCATACAACACCTCCACCGGGATTCTAGCAGAAGCAAATGACGCTTCTGGGAACTTATCCAAGATTTAAAATGCAGCTTGATGATCTCCCCCTTTCACGTCGATAGGTAATTTACCACCTGAAAGCTGGTATGTCTGATTTATGTTTAAAATGTGGATTAAGATGGGCAAATTATAGATGTTCTAAAATGGTCATGTTTACGGCACCTTCTTGTTTTTATATATTTTTGTTCAAATGTTGCGGTAAAGCATTTTTTACGCATAGATATTGTATTCAATATCGGTTTTTTATTAACCGAATATTTTTCAGAGCTTCCTATTATTTTTCCATCTTACACGCGGTTATTAATTTCCTTGTTACCATTTTTACCAAACCTACTATAATCCGATTTCGAGAAAAATTATCATAAAATTCACCCATTACCGTCCACATCTTCAAATTAAAATATAATCCCAGCTTTCCAGATTACGGTTATCCTTCACCCCTTTATCCCCAGTTTTTGCAGGAGATGCATGTCGTCGTTGAAGTTTGCGTTATCGACTGTTAGAAGCTTTTTCCCGATGAACATCGAATTTGCTCCGGCGAAGAAGCAGAGTGCCTGCAGCTCCTCAGACATAGTCTCACGACCGGCACATAGCTTGACGTATGAGTGCGGCATCATAATGCTTGCGAGGGCAACAAATCTCACAAAATCAAACGGCTCGATATCCGGTGCATTTTCAAGCGGCGTTCCTGGGATTTTGACCAGGCGGTTTATGGTAATCAAATTTGGATCGCTATCGAGCGTCTTCAGGAAAAGCAGCATACTGATGCGGTCGTTGTTGCTCTCCCCTATGCCGAGTATTCCTCCGGTACAGACCTTGATACCGTGCTTCTGAAGCAATCGTATGGTCTCCATTCGCTCGTCGATAGTCCGCGTTGTAATTATGTTTTTGTAATGTTGAGGCGATGTATCGATATTGTGGTTGTAATAATCCAACCCAGCCGACTTTAACCTGAGTACTTCCTCCTCACTGAGAGTTCCCAGGCAGCAGCAAGCCTTTAGTCCCAGTTGCTTGATACGCGCTATAGCTTCACAGGCTATATCCATAACCTCCGGAGAAGGTCGTCTTCCCGAAGCTCCAAGACAAAATCGCGTGCATCCCATCTCGCGAGCTTCTTGCGCTTCGGCAACTATCTTTTCAACTTCAGTTATCCGCTCCATAGGTGCGCGCTGTTTGTTACGTTTCGATTGCGCACAGTACGCGCAGTCCTCAGGACAGCCACCCGTTTGTATGCTCAAGAGAGTGCATAGCTGCATCTTGTTCACATCGAAATTTTCTTTATGTACGGTGTGAGCACGATATAGCAGCTCCATAAGCGGCATATGGAAAATATCATTTGCTTCTGCAAACGTCATATTCGGAAGACTGGAAGCTTGAAGTACACGTCTGATTGTATGGTATGCTAAAATTGAGTGTCAACACGGATTGCTTGCTATGAGTAGGTATCCAATAAAACTTCGCGAGATATCGGATTATCTCGAACTGTCCAGATCCGAATTGACCTTCCGGATGCTACCGGAGTATTGCGAAGGGTACATAGATTTTTCAAGCAATGATTATTTGGGGCTATCAAAGGATACACGAGTTATTGAGGCTGGTATTGAAGCTGCTCAGAAGTATGGGGCAGGTGCGACAGGCTCAAGATTGCTTTCCGGAAATTTTGAATTATTCGATGCATTTGAAAAACAGATTGCAAAGGATAAAGGAACGGAAGATGCTCTGATTTTCAATTCGGGGTATCACTCAAACGCGGGAATTTTAGAATGCCTAGCGGACAAAAAGACCCTTGTCATTTTCGATAAGCTCAATCATGCGAGTATGTATCAAGGGGTGTTTGCAAGTGGAGCGAAGCTGCTGCGCTTCCACCATTTGGATTACGAAAACCTTGAAGAGCTCCTGCAGCAGAACGTAAACTCCTTCCCGAAGATCATCGTGGTGTCTGAAACGGTGTTTGGTATGGACGGTGATATCGCCGATGTTGCAACGTTGTCGAAACTCTCACATCAATACGGCGCCTTGCTTTACCTCGATGAAGCACATGCAACTGGATTATATGGGATAAACGGGTATGGCATATCGACGTTGTTCGAGCTCGACAAATCGCAAACCATAATAATGGGAACACTGAGCAAGGCATTGGGGGGACTTGGGGGATACGTCGCTTGCTCCAGCATGATAAAAAGCTTTCTGCTGCAGAAATGCAAAAGCTTCATATATTCCACGGCATTGTCTCCGTTTTGTGTTGGCGCTGCTGCAAAGTCGTGGGAGATAATCAGAACTCTGGACGATGCTCGGGCTGAGCTACTTCGAAGAGCACAAGACTTAAGAGAGAAACTCGGGGGTGCCGGCAAAGGAACGAATATAATTCCTGTGCTGTTCGAGCACACGGCAGATATGTTGATGAAGCGGGGCGAATTGCAGGGTGCCGGAATTATCGTTTCAGCTATAAGGCGTCCAACATCGCCTACCCCTCGCCTCCGTATAGCCCTCTCCACTCGCCATTCGGACGAAGATGTTGCAAAGCTGCTCGAAGCATTTGGGATATAATCGCCGTACACTTGAGGAGCAGAAAGTGTGGGCATAGCGGGATTACATAGGTAGTAACACGATGGACGAAACTGGTAATTTTTTTACGAGCGATATTCCCCGAAAATGAGTTATTCAATTTAAATCGTCAATAAATTAACTATTCAAGTTTTCATAACTATCCCGTTGTGTACTGAGTGATTTGGGAAGTAGCTATCCATTTTGATACGCTCAATGCAACGAAGCAATTTAAATGCAAATCTCAAGACAAAACGCAAGACATCCTCGGTGGTAAGCTGCACTTGTTGCAAAGCTGCAAGAAGGTAGGCATAATACCCGGGGGCGAAGCTGTTCCCTATGAGATACTTTCGATGACGGTAGCTAACTCCTATGTTCGTGGAATGCATGACACTCGCCCTTGGGGAACTTGGGAGGTTATAGATGCAGGTGTTGGCTTTTGCGTAAAGCACATTTGCGTTGTCCCAGGTGGCGTACTCTCTTTGCAGTCGCATGAATTTCGCTCAGAGCATTGGGTAATCATCCGTGGTGTAGCTTCCGTTACTCTTGACAAAGAGACGTCGAAGAAAATCGCTGGTGAGCATGTGTACATACCGAAGCAGATGAAGCACCAAATAAGAAATGTTGGCAACGGTGTACTCGAGTTTATCGAGGTACAGCAAGGTGACCGCCTGGATGAAAACGATATAACCCGCTACGAAGACATCTACGGACGGGTATAGCATTCCTCTACGACCGCAACGATATTATTTCAGTAATCGAGCAGAGCTTGAACTTCGGGCTGTGTGTAAAAACTGTAAAAGTCACAGTACGTCTCAAGGCTGTTGCAAAGTTCTTTGTACTCGCAAAATTCTGTATAAGCCTTAGTTTCCGTGAATTCAGGTCTCACATAGTGTGTGTACCCTACTCGTACCTGATTTCTCCCCGCAACCGTAAAAGCAGCTTCATTTATAGGATCGTAACAAAAAGTCCCATCTTCCCTGAGCACAATTCCGTACACCGCCCGCAGTTCAATGGCGTCCCCAAACACATCGAACAAAATGTTTTTATTACGCTGAAAACAAGGTGCAAACACTTTTGAATGGTCAATCCAATTTCTTAGCTTTCTTGAATTTTCTTCCTCATTAACGAAAAAGGTGAAATCCGTGGAGATGTTCATCCAATGCATAGTTTCGTGGGCTAATTTAAATGAAATGCTCGCATTGTATGGACGTTCGATAACGTTAGAGATGCAGTTATAAAATTAAAAAGGAGAACCGCCTTTATAAATTTCGATATGCCAATCGGTTTCAGACTTCCACTGATTTTTCTCATCTACATCAAATGTTCTTCTAAACTTGCTTTCCCTGGTACTCCAAAAATCGACCAAAGGGTACTCGTTATCGCTTATCTCCCGACCATTCGCAGCAATAATCTTTAGCAGATTTAACCCAACGGGATTTTTCGCAATACTTGTATAATACTTCTTGATTTCATTTTGTGGAATGTATTCTCGACAACTTTCGCCTTCAGACATTGCCATCTCGTGCATAATAGACTTGTTATCTTTCTTGCAGCAATTTCGGAGAAGCACCTTGACAACGTTTTCGGGATTGTTCGGGTTCATATTCATATTGCGAAGATACATATCGAAGCGTTTTATGTCAGCTTTGTGAGGAATTACCTTCATCTTCTCTCCAAAAATACGATGAGGAATAAATGTATCCGTAACCATTGCCATAGACTGCTTCAGATCCATAGAATGGCAATAACAAATAAGCCCCAAGCAAGAAATCAGAATTTTGTAAAACCACTTCATTGTAAAATTTTTAATCAAAATGTATAAAATCTTATGGAAATTTTCTGGAAAATTCATTCAATTTGCAAGGGGAAGATCAGCCTTTGGTCTCCCAAACTGCGTCAAAATATCCATTACCAGCAGACGCCCATCAACTACAAAAAGCTTTTGATAATGCAAATTATGCTGAATTTAAAATGTATTTACAAAAAAATACTTAATGATCATCTCGTTAAAAACGTCAGGCGTTATACCCTCCCCTGTCCTATAGAAGTTATGCAAGACAGGGGAAGTATTGACCTCAGTAATCGAGTAATGCTTGAACGTCAGGTCGTGCGTAGAAGCTATAGAAGTTGTACTGCTTTTCGAGCTGTTCACAGAATTTCGTAAAAGCTGCGACTTTTTCAAATGCGTGCTCGGGATAATAGCCATGTCCCATTCGAACTCTGTTTCCTGCTGAGACGCAAAATGCAGATTCATTCAGTAGATCGTAATAAAAAGAGCCATCTTCTCCAAGCACTATTCCATAAATAGCCCGCAGATCATTCGCATCTCCAAACACAGTTGATAACATTTTTTCATCACGACAACCACGAATAAAAACTTCCGTACGAGCAAAACGTTTTTGCAACTTTTCTTTATTTTGTTCTTTGTCAATGTAATATTTTAAATTTGCAGCGCAATTCATCCAATGCACAGTTCCATGAAGCAATTTAAACGGAACATCAACCTCATACGGAGGTTCAAAGGTCTGAAGCTCACAGTTGTAAAACTGCAGACTTTCAGATTTTTTACAAATTTGAAGCCATCGATCCTTCTCTGCAATCCAGCTATTCTTTTTATTGTTTAAAAAAAAACATTCACGACGATATTGAACAAACCCCGTTTCTTTTTCAGAAACTGGAAAGGACACCAACGGCCATGCATTATCGCTAATGCCCATTCCATTTGCAGCGATAACTTTCAAAACCCTCAATCCAACAGGATTTTGCGCGATGTTTATGTAATGCTTTTCGATCTCCTTTAAAGAAAACCAATCTTGATAATTACCTTCCCCAAGCTTCATCATTTCTTTTAAATTTGTCTCGTTACCTTTTTCAGAACAATTCCAGAGAAGCATCTTGACAACGTTTTCGGGATTATCCGGGTTCATATTCATATTGCGAAGATACGTGTCAAAACGTGTTATGTCAGTTTTGTGAGAGATTACCTTCATTTCACCGAAAATATCGTGTGCAACAGTTTTATTTGTGGTTGCTATCGGAAGGTTCGCTGGAACCATAGCTTGGCAACCACAAACTATTCCCCACCATATTCCCAGGAAAGCCCAGAAGTTTCTTTTCATAAAATTTTCCATTAAAATATGCAAAATCTTACGAAAATTTTCTACAAAACCACAAGCAACCGCAAGAGGAAAGTTACTTCTTCGATCGACAAATCTTGGCAAAGCAGCCCACAGCTACTTCATCTCTCATCAGAAAGAGCAACACCGCATAAAGTGCAAACCCGCCAACACAAGAGCTGCAAACCAAGAAAACTTCATCGAATTTGGAAGCACACACGGTATCCGGACACAATATGTATAATGCGACCATCATAGCGACGGAAGCAGCGATAACGCGGACTAGTGCAAAAGCAAACGTCTTATCTATCCGAAACCATTTTCTCGACCTGAAGTACATAACCAACATATCAACAAAGCCAGCTGCGGAAGACGCCATAGCTATCCCTGAAACCTGAAATGGCTCAGCCAAAACGCTACACAAGATCAAATTCGTAGCAACGGCGGCAGCGGCAGCAAGCAGTGGAGTTGTCGAATCTTTCCGAGCAAAAAATATCGCAGACATAACCCTGGCAACGATCAACGCTGGAAGACCTATCGTTGAAATTTTTACTATCGCGGTCGTATCCTGCACAGCGTTTTCATCGAATTTTCCATGCCCATAGATGAGCGAGACGAGGCAATAGGCAAGATACATAATCAGTCCCACCGTCGGTAGCGTCAACCGCATGGAAAAGAGTAGTGAATTCCCCTGTATTTTCCCCAAATCGGCTTTTGCTCCACTTGCAACCTTCGCTGCTATTTCAGGCAGCAGTACGATACCCATCGAAATGCCAAAAAGGGCAATGGGGAGTTGGATAAATCTATCGGCGTAATAAAGGCACGACAGGCTTCCATCCTTTAGAAATGACGAAAAAAATGAACCGATGAAAACGTTCACTTGAGCTAATCCAGCACCCAACAGAACGGGAAATAATTTTTTCAAAAATGACCGCATCCTGCGACTTAGCCTAAGGTGAGATAGCCTAGGAACGGGAAAACCACAACACTTGACGCAAACAGACATGTACAGAAGGATGAAAACGCCGGCTGTGAGAGTACCGAAAGAGATACGCCATCCAGTAGAGAACGACTCTCGCCCGATCAAGAGAAAC
>JAFUUW010000052.1 GCA_017471265.1 Alphaproteobacteria bacterium | reverse complement strand
TTTTCACTCATTCCCCATTTGATTACCATATTCTTCGCTGTGGCGGTTGCCTGCTTTATATCCTGCGAAGCGCCAGTTGTTATGTTCTCTTCCCCGAAGAATACCTCCTCAGCAGCACGTCCTCCCATAGAAACACGTATATTCGATAGCAGCTCCGTTTTTGAAACGGAGACCTTGTCCTTTTCAGGCAGCCGTACGACCATACCAAGAGCCCCACCTCGTGGAATTATCGTAACTTTGTGGATTGGATCGCACTGAGGCATAAGGAGAGCCATCAATGCGTGTCCGGACTCGTGGTAGGCGGTAATTCGCTTTTCCTCGTCTGTCATACTCATTGATTTCCTTTCAGCCCCCATAATCACTTTGTCTTTTGACAGTTCAAAATCCCGCATACCGACGGCAAGCTTGTTTTCGCGCGCCGCAAGAAGAGCTGCTTCATTGACCAGGTTAGCCAACTCAGCGCCAGAAAACCCCGGTGTTCCTCGAGCTATCGTCTTTAAATTCACATCCGGGGCAAGAGGTACTTTCTTTGTATGGACGGCGAGTATCTTCTCTCTTCCATTCATATCCGGGTACTGCACGGTTATACGACGGTCAAATCTCCCAGGGCGCAAAAGAGCCGGATCGAGAATATCGGCACGGTTAGTGGCAGCGATGACAATGACTCCTTGGCTTTCCTCAAAACCATCCATCTCAACCAAAAGCTGGTTAAGCGTCTGCTCCCGTTCATCGTTTCCGCCTCGCATAGAATTATCGCGGCGCCGACCGACTGCATCTATTTCATCAATGAAAATAATGCACGGAGAATTTTTCTTCGCAGTTTCAAACATATCGCGTACGCGACTGGCACCAACACCAACAAAAACCTCAACAAAGTCAGATCCGGAAATGCTGAAAAATGGTACGTTAGCTTCCCCTGCAATGGCCCGAGCTAGCAGGGTTTTTCCATTGCCCGGATCACCAACCAACAAAACTCCGCGGGGTATTTTACCACCCAAACGCTGAAATTTTTGTGGAGCTTTCAGGAAATCCACTATTTCCTCAAGCTCCTGCTTTGCCTCGTCAATTCCCGCGACATCCGCGAATGTTACATTAACTTTCTTCGTTTGGAAGCGCTTTGTCTTAGCGCGTCCGAGCCCCAGAGGTCCACCACCAAGACCTCCTTTACCCCCCTGCATCTGGCGCGACGAATAAATCATCAGCCCAATGAGCAGCAAGATTGGGAACCACTGAATGAGGATAGCAAGCAAGTTCCCCCACCCGGACTCGCCCGAACTCACGTGTATTTCGACATCGTTTTCGAGGAGCTTGTCAACCATCTTTGTGCCGTATGGAACTATGGTTGAGAAAACCTTGCCATTCATAAGGACGCCGTTAACCTTCGAAGTCGAATTTTGGATAAATACCTCCCGCACGTTGCCATTTGATACAGCAGTCATAAATTTGGAGAAAGCAATCTCTTGCGGAGCAGAACCCAAAAATTTGGAATCAAAGGGATTTGCCAGGATCAACAATACGCCGATTAACACAATCCAAGACAGTATGTTCCGCGTATTCTTTTTCATATTTTGGCAAGTGCAACACCCCGAAAAACATCTCTAATTCTACAGCATTCACCTATGGTGCAGCAAGATGGCGGGCGAAGTCAGACAGGAAAGGAGTGGCACGAAAGATTTATAGACGTATAACCTATCGACTGGGAACTAGTAGTTCTGAAGCACGCTTGGGAAACGAATTAAAAAGTGAACTCTCAGATATTTTAAAAAGCTTTGTGCTCGAGGTATTTTTTGCCGCCCCCTATACTTTTGAGCATATGCGGCGCTTATTTGACTAAACGCTACTGCAAAATATTTTTGTTTATATGCATTGTCTCAAGAGCTCACCTTTAAATTATTAAAGTATTTTTGCTATACATTACATAATTTTCGATACTGAAAATGGTATATAAGTAAATATCGTGTTTTTATTTACTGTATTCGCATTACTGATAAACTGCACATTTTTATATAATAAACTATATCAATACTTTCTATGAGAATGTTGAAAAGCACCTTATCATACAATATTGAAGTGTTCGCTTAAAGATGAGGATTTTCGTCCAGTCGACGTTTTGGCAATAAAAACTGCAGTGAGAATGCCGAATTGAATTTCCTGTGCCGATATCAGTCATAGTCGCTACCCCTGCGTCAAAAAAATTTGTTTACCTTTGCGATTTTATGTGCTAGTATCCCTCTTGAAGTTCAGCAGAGCTTCCGGCGTCGTGCAACAGAGGGCACTTCCCTGTGTCTCTTTGTAATCCTCCCCAAGCTTAGCGCGGTGCCGTTTTTCTTTTTGTTGAGGGGTATGGCAGAAATTCTTCATGTGTGTTCAGGAAAAGGACTTGGCGGAACGCGCACGGTTTTTCTTGCACATCAGCGAGTTTTTGACGCACTCGGAGTAGAAACCACACCACTTATACGACGCGGCGCGCTTATTGGGGAAAAGCTGCCGAATGTGTCCATTGTCGATTACTTCAGACGTATTCCAGTGAAATGGCAGCGAGCGTACAGTACTATGCAGGCGCTTGCAGAAGCTCACGATTTGATTTGGGTTCACAAACCTGTGGATTGCCACATATGGCGTACGGTTGCTCCGGAGGCAAAAATCGTTATGGTCGTCCATGGCTTCCAGAATACCAATCTCGAAAAAGCGGATTATCTGGTGGCGGTTTCCGTCCCTGTGTTGGAGCATCTGCGAGCAAAGGGATTGCGTAATACCTTCCTGGTCAACAATTTTTTACCAACTGAGCTAACCTTTCCGGATCAAAAGATACTTTGGAATGACGAACTACGGATATCATCATTTGGCTTCTTTCGCCGAAAGAAAGGTTTTTCGGATCTCGTCAAGGCTGTCGGAATTCTGCAAAACGAGTATGGCTGCCGAAATTTTCAAGCTAATCTGTTTGGAAATGGGAGATTATCCCCCGTACTCAGATTGCAAAAGAAATTTCTCGAAGCTGAAAACTTGAGCATAAACGGATGGACAGAGAATATGCCAACAGAGCTGCTGCGTTCCGATATCGTCGTAATTCCATCGAGGAGCGAGAGTTTTTCGATGGTCGCAATAGAGGCTATGGCCGCAGGATGCTTAGTCATATCGACGAGATGTGGCGGGCCTGAATTCATCATAAGCGACGGATACGACGGCATTCTTGTTGAAAAGCAAAATCCCCAAGCTCTAGCAGCGAAGATACGTGAGGTAATCGATCACCCAGAGCAATTCAGCTATATGCGTGAAAACGCCATAAAAACCGTAGCGCAGAAATTCTCCCTCAAAAGCGCGAAGGATGTAATCTCGGAAGTTTTAAGGCGGATGCGGTTTTGACGAAGCGGGAGATAGTGAGATTTAAACCTGCAATAGAGCTACATTACGCTTCGTGTGAGGTACATTTCACGACTTAGGATTGGGATATTCAGCGCAACTAGACGGTAGGGACGATCTGCAAGGACGGTCGGCGGCTTTTGGCTTCGAGGCACGACAACACACCTGGTCAATGAACCTCGGGCAAATTGAGCGAAGGTTACCTTCAAATCTGCTCGATGCACAACGTGGATAATGAGACAGTTTGCCGTGGTCAATCGCATTCGTACTCGAGGAACGCCTCACACTTTCGAGCTCGCTGAGGTCGTAGGGTGCATGCAAAAGCGTGAAAAGGTTTTGGAATGAAAAAGCAGAAGTGTGGAGCTTTGACATAAATTCGATATCGAAGCAACATTATTTTCGGGCACATCGTACCGATATCTATCCCATATCGCCAAGCCGCATTCGCAACCTGAATTGCTGGAAGAAATATCCCCATAGATTAAGCCTCGGTGTAAAAACAATTGCTGAGGATGCGTGTGCAGGTGATTGCGATGTGTGAGATGAAAAATTCTCATTCGTTCATAAAAAATTAATACTTTCTTCCTATACTGAATATGTGAGATACCTGATGGTATGGAGAATTGTTATGGATTTCAAGTTTGTTTTGCTCGCTGCTGGGTTTGTTGGCGGAGCTTTTGCTTCACAACCTGCGGTTATGGAAAATATCGAAACGCCCCAACAGGTAAGCACTTCGAAAGAAGAGGGAGGAACTGTTGAGAAGGTTGTTGAGGTTGCACAACCGCAAGGAGGCAATTCGCTTGAACAACAGATTCAAGAGCTCATTGCATCAAACAAACAGGTAATAAATTCTCTGACAAAACTGCATAGCGAGGCTTTGGAAACTATTGCAAAAATAAATAGGTTGGCGATGGTCGAAATGCAGCAGAAGGTAGATTCTCTCATACACACATTTGCAGATGCATACACCTGGATGACACTTCCGAATGGCAAGAGGATTATGATTGCAAAGCAGGAAGTGCAGGATCTCCGAGACTTCGATGAGAAAAAGTTTGCAGAGGCAAATGAGTCGGCGAAAAAAGCAGAGTAGGCATATCTTCCCTTGACGGATTTTTGCTGCTCTGCTACGCTGTCCCGGTTGTGTAGTTTTTGATATTGGATTTGAAAAGTGGAAACTATTCCGATGACGCTTCGTGGATACAACAAACTGCAAGATGAATTACGGCACCTTAAGGGTGTTGAGCGCCCGCAAATTGTTGAAGCTATAGCCGCCGCAAGGGCTCTTGGTGATTTGTCTGAGAATGCTGAATACCACGCTGCGAAGGATCGCCAGGGGATGGTTGAATCGAGGATTTCCGATATCGAGGACAAGCTGAGCAAAGCGACGGTTATCGATGTCTCGAAAATAAAATCCGATACGGTCAAGTTTGGCGCGACTGTCGTTCTCGTTGATGACGATGATGGCTCTCTTTCTACTTTTCAAATCGTCGGGAGCGATGAAGCTGATGTCAAAAAAGGGCTGATTCCTATAACATCGCCTATCGCACGAGGACTAATCGGCAAGCAGAAAGACGATTGGATTGAGATAGTTTCCCCCGGCGGAGCGAAAGGATATACGGTTGTTAACGTGGCTTATAAGTGAGACGTTGCCGGTACTTCTTCTGTACTCTGCGGATAGTGCTTCTCGGAAACGCCGGATATGTTGTTTGTCCCTCCCGGCATCGCAAACATGGAGTTAGCGGCATTTCATAAGAGGGGGGCTAGACTGAAGCACCAGTTTTTTCGTGCTGGATACCGCATTGGCGCGTGCGAATAGGGAGACGCCGTCGTTCTCGGGCACGACTGCGTTGCTTTCTGATTCTCCTAGGAACAAACAGAGTTTTTGACTGAACATTGTTAGAAGGGCATGCAAAGTGCTGGCATTTAAGAAGTGTGGCTCATATTGAAAGATTTGTATATATGCGAATTAAACATAAGTTTTTGCGAATGAAATTGTAGAAGACTCAGCAAAATGTGATTTTTATTGTGAACTTTCCCCCCTTTGTTTTGCAGGTATGCTGGTCAGGATTCCCAGTGCCAGGCAGTGCACGGACGTACGTACAAGGATGGATACCGTTGCTCATGGATACAGCTACTCTCACTCTCTGCTCCACCTAGGGGCAAACAAAAATCTACAGGAGGCATGGCAATGCGGCTTGGTACGTTGGAAACGCCCGAGCGCATAACTGCCTATATCGTAGAAAAAAGGTGGAGAATTTCGGTTGACATTATCCACACATTACTCGTAAATTTTACATACAGTCAACAACAGTTTTTTGTCATGCTAAACACACCCCCCCTTTAAGTACAAGACAAAAGATTTCTGACAATCCGTTAAATTTTATTTCCAGAACGTGTGAATGGTAAAAACCCTCGTCTTCAGGCGAGCACTTTAGTATGATGTGAAGTATGATATACAGAAGAAGTTTACATAGCGTATAGGGCATAGAATATCACGTGGTATTTCGTACAAGTATAGGTATTGCTGTACGGTAATGTTGCAGAAAAGTGTATAGAAGTGATAATGGAGGTATGTTCTGCTAATTATGTGGATATGTAGTAAGTGGAAATATAAGTCCTGATCAGGTACATATGCTGTTCTCGGTACCTTCGCATCTTCCAGTATCACAAGGTGTACAATGTACAGAAAAGTAGCAAGAAACTGTAAGGTGAATTTCAGAAATTAAGGAAACGGTACTGGAGGCAACATCTGTGAACGAGAGAATATTTTGTCGCAACGTCCGAACGGATAAGCGCAAAGGAGATACAAGAATATATAGGAACAAAAAGCATATCATAAGCAGAATGATTTCAGCGTTTCCGAGTTCTAAGAGCTTACTTTTTTAGTCCGCTTTTCAAACGTGAACTATCCTCACCGGCTTCCAGTCGGTGGGGTATCTATTATTAGATCCTCTTGATATAATATTTTTCAGAAATGGCTGCGTTAAAAATGGCTGTAGGATTATGTTTTTGCTGATTTTCAGTAGTTTCTCATCATCTCCCCAGATCTACATTCAGTTCATGTGCATAAAAAATTTCCCCGTATAATCAGCTCTTCCACAGATGCCGGTATTTCAGGCTTTCTATCTCTGATATGCCAGCCAAAACTTTACTTTTGCGATCAAGTGCCGGTTGAAGGAGCAAGGTGGCTTTTGGTTGTGGAGGGGAAGCTCGGTTGAAAGCGAGTTGCCTTGTGGAGGTGGGAACAAACCGTTTTTAAGGGATTTTATTATAAAAAAACTTGAGTTGCACATCCAAAAAATAGACAACCTACCGACTGGAAGCCGGTGAGGATAGTTCACGCTTGGAAAGCGGATTAAAAGAGCAAACGCTTAAAACTCGGAAATCCTAAAGTTATCCTACTTATGATGAGCCTCTTGCTCCCCTATACATTTTTGTATTTCCTTTACACTTATCTGTTCGGACGTTACGACAAAATATTCTCTCGCCCGTAGATGTTGTCCCGAGTACCGTTTCTTTAATTCCTGGGATTTTCATTGCTGTTTTCTGTTACTTTCCCCTTCTGTATATCGTACGACTTTCAATACTGAGAGATGCGGAGATACCGAAACTAGCATATGTACGTGATCAGGACTTATATTTTCGCTTATTATGTCTACATAGCCGGAGAGCATATCGCCATTATCACATCTATACATCTCTTTGAAATATTACCGTACAGCATCCTACGCATATATTTCATGCAGAATACTATGTAGATATTCTGCATGGTATGTACTATGTAAATTTCTTTTGTATGCAGTATCTTACATTATACCAAAATACTCACCTAAAAATGATGATTTCACCTTCCCACGTTTTAGAAATAAACGGAAAAGTGAATCCTGATCACACGCGTATGCTTGTCTCTGTCCCTCTACACATCTCCGTATTGCCACTAGATACTTGAAAAACGCATCTTTTTTCAAGCCGCCATTAACATTCGCTGTATCTTTCTTTGACTTAATTTCTATCATTCTCGTGTAGACAGTGTCTAACAGAGTATAGTAAAATTATAATACTCTTCTGTCAACATCTATAGTCGCCAAAATAATGGAATCGTTGTCCTTTCTTAGTGGATACCTTTCGTATGTACCAACTTCGGACTATGTTCATATTTTTGATGCTGATAACTGCGTCTCACAGTAACTTCTTCAATGCGTGCCTTTCTACTTCCTTTACATATAAGGCACACAGACTTCCGCCCGATAGCAACGTAAATTGCCCCATTCCCTGGTGTCGCCTCGCAGAGGAGAAGCCTACCTTGTGGTGGCTCCTCCTGCTTTACCTTAAGTTATTTTTTCCCCAACAGACGTGCATGCAGACACTCGCACAGTTTCTTGATAAGCGATGTCCCGCAGGTGTAATATTCATCGGCTTCAGAGCGGTTATAGAGGCTAAATGATAGCTTCAGCGGAATATCATCTAGCGCTTTGCCTCTGAGTAAATCCCTTTCTCCAGCTCCGCTGCCTAGCATTTCCGGAATAACGTTATTTGATAGAATGCCTTTATCGAATATCCCTGCCCGTTTGTAGAACAACGAAACAAGCTCACTGCAGAAGACATTCTCCACACGTTCCTCCTCATTGCAACTTGTAACGGATTTCAAAAGCTCACGAAATGTCGAAAAGCTTTCGTATGGACGCCCCACGTATTCTGTCATAAAGTCCAATGTCAAATTCGACGGAACGTTTTCATTCAATGGTCGAACGAACATGTTTCCGTCATACTCGGTTATGCAGCTCTCCAGTCCTCTAATACGGACATGTGGTGTTATGCCATGCAAGAGTTCACCTACCGATCCCCAAGATTCGATAGCAAACGATGCTCGAACTTCTGGAAATGTCGTTGCCGAGATACTTTCCCTATGTGAATCCTCCAATTCTCTCAGTATCGCTTTTCCAGCTCTTTCAGAAAGCGAACGCGATGAATGCGATTTTCCTCCAGGCATTATATCGACAACTTTTGTGTATATAACCCTCGGATCTAGATTGACGACAAAACCTGAATGCGAAAGCCCAAATGGATTTGGCACGTCATTCAACGTTTCGGCAACCCGTACCACATCCCCTATTACACCTTTGGCTGCAAAGTTTAGTGAACTGCCATTTGTAATCTCAACAGTATCAACTGTTTGAAAACCCATCTTTTCCTCAACGCTAGGCAACATTCGGTAACACGGATTTTTGAAGACCACGGTGTCGCCCTTGAATGTGTATTTGCCAACGGTTGTTTCATCTGCGGTATGCCCTGATGTTGCCAAAAAAGCAAAAACCATAGACGTTCTCAGAAGATATTTTGTAATTTTCATAATCCCCCCATAAACTTACATCTTCCATCTATAGAATATCACAATCATACAAATAATCAATAAGTATTTTCGTGAAACACAACTTTTCATTAGACATATTCTCGTCACCCCCGTGGTTTTTCGCGAAAAAATGTTTGACCGTCGCTTACCCTAGATAGTAGGATTTCTGGTGTAGTGGTCGTTTGACCTGGTTTTTGAGAGATCTATGAACAGAGTTGAATTGGTAGCCAGTATCGCGGATGCGACTGGATTGAAGAAAGCCGATGTAGATAAGGTCATGTCTGCATTCATCGATACGGTTACAGCTGAGTTGGCGAAGGGCGAGGAAATCAGGCTTGTTGGATTTGGGACGTTTGCGGTTTCTCACAGGAGCGCTAGTGAAGGACGTAATATGAGAACCGGCGAACCTATGAAAATTCCTGCAAGAAATTTACCGAAGTTCAAGGCTGGCAAGCCATTGAAGGATGCCGTTGCTAAAGGGGCGGAATAAGAGTTATGTCGGGCGATTGGCTCAGTGGTAGAGCATCTCGTTTACACCGAGGGGGTCGGCGGTTCGAGTCCGTCATCGCCCACCAGTTGTTTTTCTTGCTGATGTCAGCGTTGGTATTGACGGCTTGCGGTCGCGTTGGATCTTTGGAAAGACCTAACGGCTCCGATGCCGGGGTTGTCGAAAGTCCGGACTGATGCCTTCTTATTCGAGCTTGGTTGTTCGACATACACATCTTTTTTGCGCACTCCTTTGCATTTTCGTAGTAGCTTTTGATCAGGCAACGAAATGGAGTGTGCTTTTTTTTCTGTCAAAATCAGAGGCTGTGCCCGTTTCCCCTTCGTTGAATTTGGTTTTGACTTTCAATTATGGGACGAGCTTCGGATTGCTTGCCCCGCACGCAGAGTGGCAACGTTGTCTGCTTATCGGTCTTACGATCGGAGCTATTGTGTTTTTGACATATGCATTTGCCAGGTTCAGGTCTATCACTGAAAAAGTGCTCTGCTCGCTCGTGTTAGGCGGAGCAATTGGCAACCTAATAGATCGCTTTTTCCACGGAGCTGTTGTCGACTTCATAGACGTATACTACCGTGGGTGGCACTGGCCTGCATTCAATTTCGCCGACGCCTGCATATCCTGCTCGATCATAGGTCTTCTGTCGTATAACCTTTTTTCGAAAACTTGTCGTTGAGGATTTTCATAGGCTTCAGACTAGCATCACGGAAATAGACAACCTACCGGCTGGAAGCCGGTAGTTCTAGTTCACGCTTGAAAAGTGGATTAAAAGAGTAAACTCTTACAACTCGGAAAGCCTAAAGCTATCCTGCTTATGGTGTGCCACTTACTTTTCTATACGTTTTTGTACATCATTTGAACTTATCTGTCTGGACGTTGCGACAAAATATTCTCTCGCCCGTAGGTGTGTCCTCGGTATCGTTTCATTAATTCCTGACACTCACCTTGCAGTTTCCCGCTACTTTTCTCTTTTATATTCGACAATATTGCCGTACAACGCCCTATATTTTGCACAAAATATTACGTGATATTCTACATCACATACACTATGCAAACTTCTTCTGTATATCATGCAGCACATCATACTAGAGTGTTCACCTGAAGGCGAAGTTTTTTACCATTCCCACGTTCTAGAAATAAACAATCTAACAGTTGAAAGTCGATATGTTTGAAGGATAATTAAAATATCAAACTTTTAAAATATTGATATTTAAAATCGTTGCATCTGTGTTTTTGTATTTATTCAAACATTACCGTAAAATATGTCATTGTCTATGAATGCTGCTTCCAGTATCTTTTTCAACTCTTGAAACTCTTCGTGTAACTTTCGGGTACCTTCTCACTTTCATATACCGTACAACTTTAGATGCCGCAAGACGCAATGGCATCGACACTAGCACATATGTGATTAGAGAATTTCCACCAAATATATCTATGTAATTAGTCGAATGCTCTCTTCTTTATTATCACACAATAATCTCACGTAGTATTACACACTTTATGACGCATACACTATGTAAACTTTTTTCTATACATCATACATGACATCAAACTAGAACTTTGCCCAAAGGTGAGTTTTTTATACGATCCAACGCTCCGGAAAAAGCCACCTCCAGATGCTACAGCAAAGCTCCAAAAGCACGAAAACCAATAAACGAGACCCAACTAAACCGATAATGAAGAAAGAGAGAACCACAGAGAACTAGCCGAAACAACCAAACGATGAAGAAAACGACACTACCGAAAGCCAAGCAGAGCGAGAGATCTCTTAAGAAACACAACACACGTAGGAAAATTCATCCGTGTGTTGTGAAAGGAGACTACAGATTGTATGCCAGTCCGAGCTTAACAACGTGACCGCCATAACGCACGTTTTTAACTTGTCGATGCGTCAAACTATGTGTCTTTACCTTCTTCAGTGGAATACAATTGTATTCCATCTTTGCAGAAAGATCATCACACAGATCAACCTTAATACCGCCCCCCCAAACCAAGGCATTACGCTTCGTCTTCTTTGTACACATGAAAGTGGAGTTACACACAGGCATATCAGTATCACACGCAGTTTTCACCTTCAGAGCGGATGTCTGCAAACCAGCGAGAGCGTAAACCACGCATTCAGGAATTACAGCAACTCCAATCCGCGGCAACAACGACACATGCCACTGCTCACCTATAACGAAGGAAGGGACGGTGGTTATGTGCTCATATATACCAACACCACCACTAGCACCCGTTTGACATGTTCCAGAACATTTGTACTTTACCTTACCGGTAGCCTTTCCAAACGAAACATCGACGCCAAGCACGAGAGCATCGAGACGACATGTTCCACCAACAAACACATCGAACACCGTAGCAGTTTTCTTACCAGAGCCACCCCAGTGAGGCATAGGAAGATGCACATCATCTCCATTATCCTCATCCGTTGTTACAAAGTTCTCATCCTTCCTATCACACTTTCCCTTGAATCTCCCCAGACCAGCGCTCGCACCAATATAGATCTTGCCATCAGAAAAGGTATCTTGGCACCCAAACGACGAATCTGTAGCAAACACAGAAAAGCAAACAGCGGAAAGCAACAATCTCTTCAACATATTCAACACATCAAACATGCGATCACACACCTTTATTTTACCTCCCCCCCCCCCCCGCAACTAGTCA
>JAFUUW010000051.1 GCA_017471265.1 Alphaproteobacteria bacterium | reverse complement strand
GATGAATGAGCTCAAGGAGCGCCGCTCGCGATACCAGCGCGCGAACACCTCAGATGCCCCGTTTAAACCAAGCAACAATCCGTTGTCCAAATGATCTGTTAACGCTTGAAAGCCGCCTGCTTGCAAGATCGCTCAGGCAATATACGGCAGTTCCAGCAGCGCTTGCAAAGGACGGAGATTTCACAAAATCGTGTGAACCCGTCGTCCCAATAGGTTTTCCCAGTCGACAGGACATCTCACCGAAGAATTTGCGAGACTTTATGAACTCACTAAGCCCAGAAAGTCTGCTACCTCCGCCGGTCATTACAAGCCGCTGGTAAACCGTCCTGTCTGCACCACACTCATATATGTGCTGTTCGACTTCTTTCAAAGTCTCTTCCAGGCGAGCTGAGATAATCGCGTCAAGCGTCATTCTGGATATGTTCTGAACGTGCTCCTCACCGTATTCATCAAGCCTTGAGACAAGTATGCCTTCGTCCTCCCCGGAAACTCCGGAAACACCGTACAGTATCTTTAGCCTTTCAGCATTTGCCCGCGATGTCTTCAAAACCATAGATATATCGTTGGTAATGTGCCGACCACCTAACGGGATGATGCCTGAATACAGCAGCACTCCGCCTTGCATACAGGAAATCGTTGTCGAAGAACCTCCCATATCAACGACTGTAACACCTGAGGTAGCTTCTTCCTCCAGCACTGTGGAGAGTATAGAAGCATAAGCTGAGGAAACGAAGCCTGAGACGCGTATGTCATTTCGCTCTAAACAACTCCGTATGTTCTTCAGAAATGACGACGGAACGGATATTATATGAAACACAGCTGAAAGCTTGTCGCCGATCATGCCCGTTGGATCTTGCACGCAATCATTTTCGTCAATGGTGTACGAAACCGGCATGATGTGAATAACCTCTTCGTTGTCTCCTATGCTTCTGGAAAAGTCAGAGTTCGTGAGAGATGAAATGTGAACATCGTCAACTGGCAATTGCCCTATATCAACGTTCGCTTCAGCCTCATGCGATGAAACAGCCCAAGCTGGCAGTGATATAAAGACCGACTTTATGGACTTTTGTGCCTCTTTTTCCGCAGAAGCAATTGCACCCAAAATCGCTTCCTCAAGCTCTTCCAAATTGGTTATTGCCCCAAAGGTCAGTCCTTTTGCGAGCTGATACCCAACACCTAGCACGCGTATGCCAGCACCAAACCCGAGGTTTTCTTTATTCTGCTCTTTGCGTTCTCCACGAACAACAGCGGCGCAAATCGTGTCAGTACCTAAATCGAGAACCGCAACTTCTTTTTTGACATTAACAATTTTTCTAAACAACGCAGCGCTCCGCCAAGAGACCTCAGAAAACCACGCCTAATTTTACTACGAAGCGCCTTGACGATCTACCGCGAATTGAAACATCCGTATAGTTTTTGCTCTTTTGGAAACGCTACGCAGAAGTGGCGAAAGATCGCCCATTCTCGATGATAAATAGCGTACGGGTCAGCGAGAACCCTGCTTTGTGAGCGACAATTATTAACTTTAGTTTAAGAGACTTCCGCCATGACGTCGGAAAATGAAAAGTCCCAAAAAAGTGTTGTGCAATTTTTATGAAAAACACAATTTACATAAGCGGTGAGGAAACGGAATTGGGGATAATATCTATGAACAAGAAGATGTTTCGCTGCAACGTCCGGGCAGGTACGTGCAAAGGAGGAGCAAAAGTATATAGAGGCACATCATAAGCGGAATAACTGTAGGATTTCCAAGTTCTAAGAGCTTATTCTTTTAATTCGCTCCTCGAGCATGTCAACAGAACCACAGGCCTCCCGCCGGTAGGTTATCTATTTGCTGACCACGGTTACGGTACATTAGAAATAGTAATTTTGCTTTATTGTAAAAAATGCAAGTTGTGATGCCGTCGAAAAAGAATCACAAAATTCAAAGTGGGGGTAACCCCAAGACACATTAGGTCGTGGATGAGCTTGGTATGCCAATCATGGTTTTTGTTGCAAAATGTACCAGCGCAGATTGCGCAGAGGCTGCCAATCTTACCAAAGGATTAAAAGATAAATATTTGATTGCCAGTTGCGATTATGACGCATTATAAGTAATAAATTATGCCTTATCACTAAAAATACAGGTTACGCTATCGCAGAAATTTAAAGAAATTACGACCAAAGTTGTATAAATATAGATAATTGATTAAAAATACTCTGTGACTTGAGCAATGATGCGGTATTGTCACCAGATACTTGAAAACACCTCATCTCTTCAATCCGTTATCAACATTCACTGTATCTTCATTTGGCTTAGACAGTGCCTCGCGTTTTTACTTTGCCATCTACGTAGCGCCGTCTCTTCTCACTCCTATGCTTCCAGAGCGGTGAGTCCCGGTAGTTCATAGCCTGCTACGAATTCCAGGAATGCCCCGCCAGCAGTTGAGACAAACGTCATGTCCTTTTTGTATTCTCCGATGGATGCCACTGTTTCGCCGCCACCGATTACGGATACAAGACCGCCTTTCGTTGCCTCCACTATAGCCTTGGTTATAGCCTTCGACGATTTATCGAAGTTGGCAAACTCGAATGCTCCTAGCGCCCCGTTCCAAAGAAGCGTCTTGCACTTTTTGATGATCGAAATCACACGTTCAGTCGTTGTTTCTCCAATATCAAAACATTCGAACCCATCTGGGATATCTGCCAATGCGCAATTTACGCCATCGGTATTTATGTCCTTGGAAACGGTAAAGTCTGTTGGCAAGATAATTTCCGCCTTCGAATTCTTCAAAATCTCCCGGGCTGTATCAAATTGCTCTTGCTCCACCATAGACGCTTTCAAGTCAAATCCCTGTGCCGCAAGAAATGTATTCTTCATAGCTCCGGCAACGACCAAGTAATCGGCTGTTTGCGACAGCTGCTTTAGCACATCAATCTTGGAGGATACTTTAGATCCGCCAATTATAGCAACATATGGGCGTGCGATATTGCTCGTAGCTTTCGAAATTCCTTCAACTTCCCGTTGCAACGACCTTCCAGCAAATGAAGGTAGATACTGAGTTATAGCGCTAACAGATGCGTGAGCCCGATGAGACACAGAGAAAGCATCGTTTATATAGACATCTCCAAACTTCGCTAACCGAGCAGCCAGTTCATCATCATTTTTCGTCTCACCTTCATAAAAGCGCAAGTTCTCAAGAAGCGTAACTCGCTCAGTAATCGCCGTTGGCTCCATATCAAACACCGATGATTTTTCAAAATGCACGGGCACTTCCAAAACATCTGCGACATTTTTGACAATGTTCTGCAATGAAAACTTCGGGTTAGCTACGTCCTCCGGCTTCGGACGCTTGTAGTGTGAAATCAGAACGACTTGCAGTCCCATATCTAACACGGACAACACTGTGTCCCTTATTGCATAAACTCTGGTCAAATCCTCGACATCTGACGGCAAGTTTAGATCGCACCGTATGAGACAGCGCTGCACACCGTCGTTTTCTGCGACAAACTTCTGAAAGTCAGCAAAATTTCTCATAGTCATATCTCCTCTGTATTTTTCTTCAACCATTCAAGAGCCAATGCGTCGTCGCGAAGCTCTCCAGCGAATTTTGTATAAACCGTTTGGTGATAGCGATTTAGCCACTCCAATTCGAAGTTGCTAAACATAGATCTTTCGATCAGCTTCCGACAAAACGGGATGAAGTTAAGAGTCTCAAACTCCACAAACCCCAGCTTGCCAGATGCCCTGGTGAGCAACATATTTTCCATACGGATACCGAAATCCTCGCGGTAAATTCCCGGCTCAACCGTGGTAACCATATTTTCGGTTATCTCCTCAGACGATGTCGGGGAAATCCGTGGATGTTCGTGTACGTTTCCGAAGCTGCCGACACCATGTCCTGTCCCAAATTGGTAATCGTAGCCTTTGTGCCATATGAAAAACCGAGCTATCGCATCGAGGTAACAAGCCTTGGAT
Organism: Alphaproteobacteria bacterium; assembly: GCA_017471265.1. Lineage (GTDB taxonomy): Bacteria > Pseudomonadota > Alphaproteobacteria > RUG11792 > RUG11792 > RGIG4847. Next base: position 13,744 of record JAFUUW010000051.1, on the reverse strand, counting down.
TTGTCCGGAAACTTCATCGAAGAGTACATTATGATCGAGCGCAGGACTGTCGAATAAATTTTCCTCAGCTCATCATCTGGATTATTGCCGCGATACACAGTGCGTGTCATATCGGTTGTGGCATTTGTGAAATGTGCACCAGCATCGAACAATAACAAACCATCGGAAGCCACATTTTTGTTTCCACAGGTTTTGGGAACGTAATGCACGAGTGCCGAACTGCTTCTGAAGGCGGATATCGAATTGAAACTAAGAGAGACAAAATTGTCGTACTGTCTCAGATCATTTTCGAAGAAGTCAGCAATTTCCTGCTCACTTGTGTTATTGGCATTTTCGGCAAATGCCAGTGTTCGTATAAATGAAAGGGATGCTCGCTCTGCAGCTGTTCTCAGGTTTCGTATTTCTGTTTTGTTTTTGATAGCTTCGAATGAACCGTAACTCACATCCGACGATTTTACGGAAAATCCGTTTCGCTCAAGTATGTTCGGAAAATGTAGCGGCGTCCTAGAGAAGTCGATTTTCACAGCAACTCGCTCTTGAGCGTTCATCACACTTTCAAACTCGGATATATCCGCAAAGTCGAAATCATCGCACGCACCATGCAGAGGTAGATCGCAAAACAATTTCGGCTTGCCGACACCTGGAATAAACGCAACACAATTCGGCAAAACACATTTATCAGTCGTTGGAGCAATTCTGACGCCAAACGCCCATCCCACAACTGCCGCGTCAGTCAGAAGAACAGCCTCACCTCCCAGCAGAGTTTGCTTCAGTCGGTCAATTTTACTTTTCCGACTTTCTTCAGCATCAACCTCGTTCATCAAATACACTTGGTCTCGCGACTTTTCCGGAGAGAATAATGGACACTCCTCCAACACTTGTAAGCTGAAACCAACTTTTTCGGATAGTTCTTTGAGACGCAAGTATGACTTATATGTTACCGAAAATGCGCCAATTGCTAGCTTTTGTCCAGGCTTAACAGTCTCAGCGGCAATAGCGTTTATATCGAATTCAGGATACTGGCGTACTTGCCATAGTGCTCGGTTTGTCTGCTCTTCAGCCTGTTTAGTATATCTTCCATCCACGGAGAGTATCGCAGCATCTCGAGACACGATTGCTCGACCATTTGAGCCTGTAAAGCCAGATATCTGGGCGATACCTGACAATGTCTCTCGGAAGTTACCGTAAAAATTATTCATAGCGACCAAGAGAGCATCAACGCCCAAAGCATCAAGTCTCTTTCGCAGGTCAGCCAAATTTTCGTTAAAGTTCATAATCAGATCCGGCGACTGTATTTCTTCGAGACCTTGTCGATTTCGACGAGCTCTGTCAGTATCTGTTCTAGCTCGTCCAGGCGAACCATATTCGCACCATCCGAAGGCGCCTTATCTGGAGCATCGTGTACTTCCATAAATATCCCGGCTACTCCGACTGCGACAGCAGCTCGTGCAAGTATCGGAGCAAACTCACGCTGTCCACCAGAACAATTGCCATTGGCAGACGGTAGCTGCACAGAGTGCGTCGCATCAAACAAGACCGGATACCCCGTCTTGCCCATGATTGGCAGTCCTCGAAAATCTGAAACCAAGTTGTTATAGCCGAAGCAAGTTCCCCTATCACAAAGCAAAATTTTCCCGGCACCAAAATGCTCCAACTTACCGATGACGCCTTTCATATCATTTGGAGCAAGGAATTGTCCTTTTTTGATATTCACAACCTTACCAGTCTTTGCCGCAGCTTCAAGAAGATCCGTCTGGCGACATAGAAAAGCCGGGATTTGCAAAACATCCACAACCTCAGCTACCCGAGTACATTGCTCAGGGAGGTGTACATCGGTTAAGACAGGAATGCCGAACTCCTCCCGTACCCTCGAGAGCACCCTGAGCCCCTCATCAATTCCCACTCCTCGTGCACCAGAGAAACTACTACGGTTTGCTTTATCAAATGAAGACTTGAATAGGTAATTGACTCTGAGTTTATCGCAAATGCTTTTTATTTTGTCGCACATAAAAAGCGCGTGGTCGAGCGTCTCAATAACGCAAGCTCCTCCGATGAAGAAAAATGGCAAATTGTTTGAGACCTCGAATTCACCGATCTTGAAAGACTTCACGATGCCAACCACCCACTACAATCCCCGACATTATACCTCCACGCCACAGTGGCGTAAACTTAGGACGAATGGGAAAAGGGATGCTTCTCATAAGTTTTCACATTACCCAACTTATCTCAGTTTGTGCTCGTACGCCATCTTTTTATCGCGTTTTGCTATTTTAACTGTAGGTTATAGTTTCTGTTGTCAAAGTGCTGGAATGAGATTTTATTCCAGTCTATAGACTGGCAGAAAGTTTTCGGGAAAATTATTTTCAAGAAAAACGATTGAAAAACTACTTTGCGGTGCCAGTACCTCCTTGTTGATAGGTTGGTCAATCCCCCTTGACGTCTCCCTTTCGCTATGGCAGTATAGTCGTAGTTGGATAGCTTGGGGAAATTCCATGGTCATTCGTTTTGTGGCTTGTGTTTTGCTGGTGCTGTTGTGTTTGTGTGCGCCGGATGGGGTAGCAACCATAGTTTCTGAAGCCGATTTTCGACAAAAAGCTGTGGAGGAAAGTTGGTTGGCACATACGAGCGCATTGAGAAGTCTACCTGAAGTAACAGCGTGGTTTCATAGCGACGGTGAAAAATTCGAAAAAATTATCACAGATGACATTCCAAAAATACTCGGACACGCCAATACGGAAACTGGAAAATTCGCAAATCTCTCAAAGGGGGTGCTGATACGACTTGAAAAGGAAGCTGCAACATTCACAAATGAGGACTGGCGAATGCTGCTTCTTTTGAATTTCGTTGCGGCAGCGCATTTAGGACACTTTGGCGTCGAGGCAAAATACATCCCGGATGATATAGGCGTTGATAGCGTCGGGGCATTGTTAAAAACTGAATATGGAGATTACGCCGATAAAATTGATGCATCAATCGATGAAACCAAGGCGTATGCAAAAATCTTTGAATTGTATCAATTTATTTTCCACATGAATTTGATAAAATATACACCGTATTGTCAGAATTACATCGCACCGAATTGCAAGATATCTCAGCCGTTTGATCTGAATGCAAAAACAGGGGCATTCACGATTGATAACGTACCCACAACTGATAAGTCGGGGAAGACCTCCAGTAACATAACTAGACTGGTTATCTCTGGAAATTTTCAAGGGTACATTTTGCCGAACTTTGGAGTTGTTATGCAATTGGGGCAAAATATGGAAATTTTGCCCAAGCAACAAATTTTTATGTATGCCTGCAAAGATGAATTTCTGCAAAAGTGCTGCTTGCCAGCAAACAGGATCAACGGGCTGCATAATTTCGGATCAATTTGTTATTTCAATTCGCTGCTGCAAATGTTGCACGCATCGCCAACATTTCGAGATATAGTCGGAAAATTTCGGGCAGAAGACGAGGTTGGAAATGGGCATGGCTTCGGTCGGCAACTTTTTGAACTATTCAAATTCATAGAAGACGACGCAAACCTCAAAACGGATCCAGAGCATAAGCAGTGGGAAGATGCCATACACGAATTCAGGAAAGCGGCTCAAGCTTGTCAGGATGACATGCACACGAATTGCATTTCCGAATACCTGAAAAATTGGAATGCAAGAAACGTTACTGCAACGTACATCGGAATGTTGGAAGCTCTCGCGCACGACCGATTCTTCGATCGCGAAGAACCGCTGCTAAATTCTGCGTATATGTGGAGCGTTAACCAGTCATATTGTCCTGGGGGACATACAGTTTGCAGCATTCAGAGGAATTTCTTTTTTGGAGTGGCTGGAGGGGATATGTTTCGCAGTCTTCAGGAGAGCGTCCAGCACTACCTCACTCCGAGTATTCTCCCGGATATGTATTGTAATGAGTGCAAAAAGATTGTATCTGCAACGTACCAAACGTTGAATGGTGCGCTACCACGCGTCCTGATCTTTTCAATTCCTCGTAGCCAGGATAAATATTTCCGCTATAGCGAGACGTTGCCTCTTACAGATTGCGAAGGGATCAAGACGTATGAACTCGTCTCGCAACACATCTCGAGATACTGGACCGTTAACAACGTCGAAAAAGGACACGGATTTACCCGAGTTCGCCTGAACAATGGCAAGTGGGTTAATGTGAGCGACGAATATGTTTCCGACAAGGGATATATCGTGTGGCAAAACGGCAAGATGTCCTGGGTATCCAGCAGCAAGTTTGCGCCGGATGCAGGGGCAGATTTCCTTGTGTATGAGCAACGATGAGAAGTAGAATGGCAAATTTTGGATTGGCAACTTTGCGATGCTCCCGTTCCAAAAATTGCCATAAACTTCCTGCGTCTGTCGGTAGGTCATTTATTTTCCAATGTACGGAATGAGTGAAAACTCCCGCTTTTGAGAGTTAGCACTCTTCAGTATGACCTATATAGGGGGCGAATAATATGTTTTATTTTCAAAACGTTGGATGGGTAAAAACCCTCGCCTTTAGGCGAATACTTTAGTATGGTGTAAGGCATGGTATACAGAAGAAGTTCACATAGCGTATACGATATAGAATTCCATATAGCGTTCTGTGTAAAGTATAGGTACAGGGTGCTGTACGGCAATATTGCCAAATATAAAGGGTAAAAGTAGCAGAAAACTGCAAGTGAAATTCCAGGAATTAAGAAAACGGTACTTGGGACAGCATCTGTGAATGAGAAGATATTTTGTCGCAACGCCCGGACAGATTAAGTTCAAAGGACGTGAGAAAATATATGAGGAGCAAGAGCCCCATCATAAGCGGGATAACTTTAGAATTCTGAGCTCTAAGAGTTTACTCTCTTAATCCGCTTTCCAAGCGTGAACTAGAACTACCGGCTGGAAGTCGATAGGTTATCTATTTCAAACATTATATAGCATTTTTATAAAATCTATATTGAAGTATAATTTTTGAATACATGAAGATGATAAGAAGAGTACGTACTACGTAAGTTACAAAAAGTGATATGTGCCAGCATCAATACCTCCGAGCTTTTATGGATAACCTACCGGCTGAAATTCGATAGAGCTAAGTGAAGCTTGGAAAGCGGATTATAAAGAGTAAATTCTTAAAACTCAGAGACCTTAAAATTATTGTGCTTGTGATGTGCCTCTTGCCCTTCTGTATATTTTTGTACATCCTTTGAACTTATCTGTCCAGTCGTTGCAACAAAATATCCCCTTACCCTCAGGTGTTGTCCCCAGTCTCGTTTTCTTAATTCCTGGAATTCTTCTCGCAGTTTTCTGCCATTTTTCCTCTCTATACATTGTATGACTCTCGATATAGCGGGATGTGAAAGCATCGAGTTCAGTATTAAATATAATCGAAACTTACATTTCCGCTTATTATATCTACGTAGTTGGCAGAGCATATACATCTAATCACTTCTATGCGTCTTTCAAAAATATTGCCGATGCATTATAAATTATTTTTATGTAAAATACGCGATATTCTTATCGCATGTGCCATATGAATTACTTTTGTGCGTCATTCCTCACACTACACTAAAAACGAGAGGCTTCTTTCTTCTCACGTTTTGAAAGTGAAAAATAATGAAATTTTGCAAAAGAATTTTAGTCTTGAAGATAAATACTAAAAATAATACTTGCGAGAAAATAAGAAGGTAAATGTTAATGATATTCAGAAATATGTAGGATGACAAAAATAACATCATAAGCACGACAGTTTTAAAGAATCGAACTCCACAAATTTGCTTCGTTAATCCGTTTTTCAAGCAGGTCAACATTATGATCTTTTCTCAGACGATAGGCTATCTACTGATATTTCGGTCAAGAGACGAGGGACAATCAATGTGATACGGCGCCAAATGCTATACTGAAAAAAGAGAGTTTCGGTGGATCGACGCCTATGTTGAGACCTCTGACTGCGGTATGGTATGCGCTTTTGACATGCTGCTGTTGTGTTGGTGCGTCTGAAAATTCGTTCATTCATGCGATCAATGGGGATGAAGTGCGGGCGGCATTTAAAGGTATTTTATCGGATGCGTCTCCTCGTGCAAGCAAGAAATTCATCGCATTCTTTGATTGTGATGACGTTTCGCATAAGAACATCGATGCATCGCTGCAGAAGAAATGTATATTAAATTTTCTAAAAGATTTAACCATTGATAAAAGCGTCCTGCCGGAGGTATTTAAAAAAATATGCCAGGATTCATCGAAGGAGGTTGTATCTTCAGTGATACTGCAACTCGTATCCGAGCTGCAGAGCTTTGGATACGTATTTTGCCTTACGCAATGCACCTCGGATGAAGCAACGAGACGATATAGGATCGCAACATTGCGGCATTTGGGGTACTCATTCGGTGCCACGTTGCCTGCAGCGCCAACGGTCTCGTTCGATATCCCCGGGTTGAAGCCCAGATTCCTGCAGTCCAAAGTAACACCGCCTGTTTACGATAGTGGCATCATATTTGCCGGGAGTGCATCGAAGGGAGATACGTTGAAGGCTTTTCTGAAGTGGTTGTACGGACGCCCGGATGTGAATTTGGCGCCTATAGGAGAGATAACGGTGGCTCTTGTCGATGATGCGAGGCGGAATATAGACGTGGTCGCGGATGCCTGTAAGGAGTTGGGGGTCAAGCATTTTATTGGCGTGCATTATACCGAAGTTGAGCAGCCTACGGCGTTAATTCCCGTACTCTCGGCGGTAAGGCAAGTTCAGAAAGATGCGCTCGAGAATTGCAAGGTTTGGCTTCCGGATGCCGATGCGAAGTATGTGGCACTGCTGCAAATTTCACCACACCAAATCCCGTTTGCCTTTGGGGCGAGCGAGTACATTTTGGATTGTTCTGCTTTCCCACCTCACCTAACGAAGCGTGGCTGAAAAAGTGTATATGAGGGGAAAAGCTGCTTTTTTCGGCTTACACTATCGGGTCAGTCTATATCATCTGGCGGTGAAAGGCTTCAGGTGAATGGGAAGCGGGCAAGCATTACTCAAGACTGGTAGAAAAATGGTGGCTCTTGGCGCCTTTGCTGAAGATACGGCGGGAGAGTATGAAATGCAGGCGTTTAGATGATCACGGGATAAAAAATTATGATGTGCTTTTATGACAACATTGTGGTAAATGCGATCACTGCAATTTGAAGCGCATTTTTATTGCATCTTAATGGGGTTTGTGTAAAAATTTCTGAAGAATTCTATCAAAGAACACAACAGATAATTCCCCGAGTGAAAGCCGAAAGGCTTAAAGCATATTTGAAAAGCAAATTACAAAAGTAAATTCTTAGAGCTCAAAAGTTTTAAAGTTATCCTGCTTGTGATGTGTTTTTTTGCTCATCTATATATTTTTGCACGTCCTTTGCACTTATCTGCCCTGATGTTACTACAAAATATCCTCTTGCCCATAGGTGTTGTTCCCAGTACCGTTTCCTTAATTCCTGAAACTCACTTTGCAGTTTCCTGCTACTTTCCGTTTTACACTCAATAATATTACTGTATAGTGCTCTATACATATATTTTGTGCAAAATACTATGTGGCATTCTATATGTAAACTTCTTCTGTATACCATGCCTTACACCATACTAAGGTATTTGCCTAAAGGCGAGGGTTTTCACCCTTCCCACACTCTGGAAATAAACATTTTATCAATGGTGCTCTTTGGTATTGTGTGCCAATTCTTCGTGGCGAGAGTTGCTCGAATATTACGAAAAATCGGAAATTTTGTCTCAGCATTTTAGACGATGGTGCTATACGTGTACCAGATACTTGAAAAACGCTTCTTCTTTTCACTCCACCATCAACATTCGTTATGTCTTTTTTATCATTCTCGTGCAGATAATTTATGGAATTAATAAAAAATAAATATTATATTCAACGTAAACTACTTTTATAGATAGGAGTTCTGCATAAATGCTTTAAATAGACGTACTTTCAAATGCAGTATCGATTTTTTAAATTAACTTTACCCACCATCTGCAGCGACTACGCAAATCTTTTAATGATGTGTTTTGGCGATTGTGAAAATTTTTTCAAATCCCTATGCACCATTTTCGGGGAGATTTCGTTTATGAGCTTTTCTACCTTTTCAGTCAGAGAAAGATCGTCAGCCATAGTCTTTATAAATTCCCCAGACACGCCGGTAAGCGTCAGGCTGGTATCGATACCAGCTGTGTTTCCGCCCAAGATGTCCGTCCAAGGCGTATCACCTATCATCGCTACCTTGGCATCGTGTTGTATAAACTTTTCTGCGTAATCATATATCGCCGGATATGGTTTCCCAAAGTATACGACTTTGCCGCCCATCTTCTCGTAAAACTCACCTACTACTCCAGAACACAACAACGGGATCTGTTCGGACCCGACAGTATCAATCGCGAACAAATCCGGATTTACGATAACAAGCGTCTTTTCAAAACGTAAGCACTCATCAAGCAAATGGGCAAGCTCATCCATTCCGGCAATATCGTGGCAGTCGAATGACGTTATGTCATCCATTGCGATAGGGACGCCGCTTCTGGTCTTCAGATCTCGCAATGGGAACAAGCGTTTACCGGTATAAAGCGAACCTACATAAACGAAATCGGCATCTGGAATGGTGTTTACCTCACGCAACCCGCTATTCCGAAATATCTCATCATTTCGAGATACTGCCTGAAAATACGTTTCGGCTCCATGAATATGCTCATGCAAAGTCTGGCAGAATGCTTCCCCGGAACTTACGAACGTGTCGTAGTGAACGCCTTTCTTCAATCCAAGAGCTTGATATTTCTCCTTGCAAGCGTCGGCAACCAGAGTAGTATTCGAAAGAATAATGAGCGTCTTCCCTGCGGATTTCAGCTCCTTCATAAGCTCGAGTACTCCGTCGCAAATCTTGCGCCCATCGAAAATAACGCCAAAGACGTCTATGAAAAATGCATCATATTGTTCGGATAGGGGGGCAAGATTTTCGAAAATCACGGAAATATCCAGAAGCGAATCTACACCAAAATTCTATCCCAATGGATGGTAAAGCAGCAGGCGTCAGGGGATTATATAAGTTGTGAGATTGCATATCTCCCGAAAGTAGGGCAAATGTAGATATGGATTGAGCCGCGGTGGCACCGGGACAGGGTTTGTGGGGAAAAATGGATTTGGCAGACAGACGTAATAGAAGAAGAAAACTCAGAATATATGGATATTGCGAAGTTGATAACGAAAGAAGAACTTTGTTAGCACATCGCTAAAATGGTGAACATTTGATAGAAGACATGAGTATAAGATCATTCGGTATTGGGTATGCCCCCTAGCTACTTGGCGCTGGCAGTTTTGTGGTAAGTTTGGAAAACAAATTGAAATGGTAAATTTTTAAAAATAAATGTATTTAAATATTTTTTTTGTTTTTATTCTTAAAACGTGGGAAGGGAAGAAAAAACTTCGCTTTTAGACGAACGCCTTAGTATGGTGTAAGGCATGGCATAAAAAAGTTTTACATAGTGTATGCGATATTGGATGCAACATAGTATTTTATATAAAATGCAGATACAGGATATTATACAATAATATCGTGAAAGATCGCGCAAAGACGATGAGGGCAATATGCTCTGCCAACCACTCGGACATAATAAACGAAAATGTGAACCCTGACCATATGTCCTCTATCACGGCCACAAATTAAAAGGCAGATATTGGGTACAACACCTATCGACAAGAAGATATTGTGTTGCCACATTTGGACAAAAATATATATAGGAACAAGAGGTTCGTCATAAGCAGGATAACTTTAGGATTTCCAAGTTCTAGGAGTGTGCCCTTTTAATCCGTTTTCCAAGCGTGACTTAGACCTATCGGTTTCCAGTTGGTAAGTTATCTATATATTTTTTCAAATGTGTTTATAGTTACTTGTTCGATAACGATAAAATATCTTTTGTGTTGTTCGCAGCTATCTATCCTTCAATTCTTGAAAAATTTCCTTATAACTCCCTGCTGCTTTTATGGGGCGTGTGATTTGAGATACGGAGATACAGGCAGCCCATATGGTTGATACTCGCGCCTCACCTTCTCGCTTATTACGTTCGCATGGCTTGGTACAGCACACTTTTTCGTATTACTTATACATTTTAACAATGTTTTTTAGATAACATTCTGTGCTTGTATTTTGGTGATATAATATTTTTTGCTATATAAGCCTCTTTTTACATAATCTAAATGTGAAAAATTTTTTCTTATTCCACGTCTTGGAAATAAGAATCTGCCAGGTTAAAGGCGTCAGTTAAAGAGCGATCTTACGGAACGATGGGGACGTAGAGATAAAAAAAGTGCTTAGATATGTGAGAAAGAAACATAAAAACACATTCAAAATAGAGATAAATTAAAACAAAATGTGAAATGATTTTTTATAGATGCCAAAAATAGAGGAAAGTTTGTTAAAATTTTTAGCGACATCACGGCTGTAGATTATTAAAAATGTTTTTAGCTGTACATATATTTAATTTAGTTTCTAAATAATGCTTTAATGGTAAGGCATAGAAAACCTGTAAAGTATCAAGGCTTGATAGGGGCTGATCATACTGAAAAATTTTTTATGCACGCAGATTAAATGTAGATTTTTGAAAATGGCATAAAATTGTGAAAAGAATATTAAAAATATGAACTCTATTTCTGACGTGTTTATTTTGCAAATACGCTAATCAAAAGTCTTAGTTTATGTTATAAAATCTTACGCGATTTATGTAAAGTACTTCGCAAGCATCTATATTGTCTTTTATACACACTATCCTGTAGCAATCTAAGATTGTTTGCGCTGGCAGCAATCTCGCTTATGAAGACGAGTTGGAATTGGGAGGGGTAAGACACGTTATATGAAAATCAGAAATTTATTAAGTTGAAGATTGCGACTAACACCGAAACATTATTTGGAATACTTGCTAAAAATATGTCTCTTTTGATATTGCCCCCATTCTGCTGCCATACCTTCCAAAAATGTAATGTCGATTTCCTGACTTACTTGCCAGTTCCGGCATCGAGGGATTATTGCCTGGCAAAGCAAAATGAGGTACCATCGAAGGGGGCGCTCTTAGCTCAGTTGGATAGAGCAACAGCCTTCTAAGCTGTGGGTCGAGGGTTCGAATCCTTCAGGGCGCGCCAGTTTGCTTTTGGGGGGGAATGTTGCCGCCATCCTCCGTCGAGCGGTTCTTCGTAAGTTAGCTTCGGTTTCTACGTGTGTGCTTTTATGCCTGCTTTGTAGCGGGTTTTATAGTCCTACAACAATTCGAGGGAGACGTATTCGCAACGTCTTGGAGATCATATTTACCCTCGTATACGTATCTCAGAGAGAAGACGATTATTTGAAATGAAAAATTAAGCTTTTGTATAAAAATTATTTTATATTTGCGTCTTATATTTTTATTTTTAAAACGCACAAGCCATCGCCCTCAGGTGAACACATAAGGCATGGCATACAAAAGAAGTTCACAGAGTGTATATGATATAGAATGCTGTACGGCATTCTGTGTGAAATGTAGGTGCGGTGGGGTAGGGTGTACGGTAATATCGTAGAGGGGTGTATAGAAGTGATAAGGAAGGTGTGTTCAGCCAACTATGTAGACATAATAAGTGAAAATGCAAGTCCTGGTTCAGTGCATATACTGATCTCGGTGCCTCCGCATCTTTCAGTATCGAAAATCGTACAATACATGAGGGGGAAAGATGACAGGAAACTGCAAGGTGAGTTTCAGGAATCAAGGAAAACAGTGCTGGGGACAATATCTATGAACAAGAAGATGTTTTGCTGCAACATCCGGGCAGGTAAGTGCAAAGGAGGCACAAAAATGTATAGAGGAGCAAGAGCTCCATCATAAGCACAATAATTTTAAGGTCTCTGAGTTCTAAGAGTTTACTCCTTTAATCTGCTTTACAAGCGTGAGCTAGAACTACCGGCTTCTAGCCGGTAGATTATCTTTTATTTCAAGTGCCCTTTAACGTTTTTACTAATATTGCACAAACACATTTCAAATTTGCTGTGGCAGCAAACTTATAAAGCGTTTTTCATAGACTTTTATTTGCAATCTATTTTTTGCCAAACAACCTTTATACAGCCTCAATCAGCAATAACGTATCCAAAATGTCAAAACAATCGACATAACCTCACACTTTTATTTTTCGGCGATACAGTGTCATCTAACGCTTTGTGCATTCGTCATACCTTGCTTTTATATTTTTGTACACTTCCTGGCACAGGCGTTTTTTAAAGCCGACTGCAGATTTGTCTCCCATAGCGAATGCTTTGGTCATACAAAAAGAGAACCTATCATCGTTCATCTTCGTGAGCAGCTCGTCCAAAGGATAATCATCCGAAAGCACGATCACACGACCACTCTTACGCCACTCTTCAAACTTCTTTAACAAACACAACCAAGCAGATAACGTTACATCGCGCGCCACATCGACATTGTCAATCTTAATTGGGAAATTCGTCAAGTCAGATTTAGCAAGCATATCCTTGAAATACTCGTCTGTAAAAAATTTCTCAGAAAACGCAGGGTACTTCTTTTCATCAAATTTCATAGTTTCAAACACCTTTTTTATATATATGGTATTGAAAAAATAATCTCCCATCCCTTTTTTATAATGTTTATTTATTCTGCCACTGAGTATATCAGCTCTCTGCATCAAATCATCATTTAGATGAAAATTTAGCATATATTTTTTATCAACCATTAAAGAGTGCAAAATATCCCAATCACTTTGCAGGATAAGAAATATGATATTTTCACTGTCAACAACACCGCTAAGGAGTCGCTTATGCGACCTATCATGGTAAGCACAAAAGTAATTATCATCAAACATGTTGCGAAAATAATCGAGATTTTTAAACAACTTTATTCTTTCATTAAAAAGCTCACGTATACATTCCGTATCAATTGGAAGATAATCAGAAAAACAGAGCCAGGTCTTGTCAAAATCGTTAAGTGCATTTCCCTTGAGCTTCCAAGAAAATCCGGATTTGGTATCATCGGCATAAAAGCGCATACGTTCCAAATCAAATTTATAGCGTGAACATCCTTTACTTTCATTCCACACTTTTACAGAGCACCAGGTAATGGCGTTTATAACACTATCTGTTACTATACTGCCGATAGCGAGATTGAGCCAAGAAAACCGTTCCCCTGCTTTATGAACCATTTCATATTTGAACCAAGCTTTTTCGACCTTATTTTCGTTATCAGGAAACAGTGTAAAATTGTCATAGTGCACGTTAGCCTCGAGCAAAAAGTTAACGGGATCTCTCCAGTTTGCGGGATTTGAAAACAGAGCTTTGCATAAGATTGTCGAAGAGACATCTCTTCGATCCATAGTGCCGTTCCCAAATTTATAATTCCACTTGAGTGAGACATCCTTCGTTAACCGTACTTCGTTCTGTTGTGGATCATTCTCGAAGCAAGCCCTATTCACCTCCGGGTCGTTGAAAGTCTGCTCGTGGCGGTTGTCCTTTATATCCCTGATCAGCTCGACCAGTCGCAACGCCCTTGAGTATATCTTGACATCCGATATAGTTTGTTGGGCATTCGTCCAGTATTTCCCATAATCTTCGCTTTTCCGGATAATTTCTGCAGCGGCATCGATTTCTTCTTCCTCTGGCACAACCGAGTCAAACATTCGGTTTATCGACGTCTTAAGCAACAGTGCATTCCAATTCGCATCACTAAACTTCGCCGGGTTATCCACGGCTATCTTTATGATGTCGTCTTTGTTCTGGTTGAACTC
>JAFUUW010000050.1 GCA_017471265.1 Alphaproteobacteria bacterium | reverse complement strand
GAAATCGCCGGGCTGTATCAATGACATCGCGCGAATTATAGCCTCTCGGCGGTTGCCAATTTCGATAGCGTTTGGGCATCCCGTCAATATCTGTCGGCGTATTTCTTCTGGGGCTTCACCTCGTGGATTATCATCGGTTACAATGACCACATCGGCAATTCCGGCAGCTATTCTCCCCATTTCCGGGCGCTTGGATTTGTCTCGATCCCCACCACAACCGAATACGCAGATCAATCGTCCCCCGCAAACTCGCCGGAAGCATCCCAGTGCATTACATAGACCTTCGGAAGTGTGAGCGAAGTCGACGTATACATTCCCGCCATTTACTGAGCATATGTGTTCCATCCGTCCTTCTAGGGCTGTTATCTTGGAGAAGGTGCCGATTATGTCTTCGATTTTCATTTCGGAAGCTAGAGCCAAAGCGGCTGCGCAAAGTATGTTCATAACCTGAAATTTGCCAAACAACCCAATTTCCACACCATTAAAGAGCGTGCCATCGCATCGTAGATCAAATACCAACTTTTCGGGGAATTCTTGTATATTTTCTGCCGTCAGAAAATTCCCCGTCTCGGTGCCGAATGAAATTATATTTTTGTTTACTCGTGAGATTGCTTCATAAATCTCAGCGTAATCTCGTGAAACGGCGATAGGCTTATCTGTTGGCAAAATCTCATCAAACAGACGTAATTTCGCACGCAGGTATGCCTCTCGAGTTTTGTGATAATCCAGGTGATCCGAGGCAAAGTTGGTTATCCCCGCCGCGGTCAACTCTGCACTGTGCAAGCGTTTTTGCTCCAACGCATGGCTCGATGCCTCAAACACGAAGTGCGTCGTCCCATTCGTTTGCAGATACTCCATAATCCTGTGCAGGGTTATCGCATCGGGAGTTGTAAGGTTCGGGATATCGATGTCTGGAGGCGCTATTTTGCCTGCGTCGTTGAATAACCCCAACGTACCGAGGTTTGCCGCGTTTTTGCCTGAAATCGACCATATCTGCCTTAGGAAGTGCGCCGTAGAGCTCTTGCCATTTGTGCCGGTCAAAGCAATGCAGACATCTGGCTGCTTGTCATAGGCGAACCTAGCCAACCTTGACGCGAACAGTCTTGCATCATGAACGTTTGTTACACGCTCGTTCTCAGAATCTTCAGCGAAGACGAGAGCAGCACCTCTGGCGAGTGCCTCAGATATGTGCTCCTCAACGTCGTCGCACGGAATTGCAACAAAGATATCACCACGTTCAACATATTTTGAATTTATACGTATGCTTTTCATCGATTTCTGCTAGCTCAAAAAACGCTTCAGTGAGCAGCCTATCGCATTTTCCCTAAGGATGTATTATAAATTGTTGCGTCAGGTGTTTGTGTACCCGGAATTTGTCGTGTGGGGAAGTCTGAGTTTTTGCTTCTTTTTCTCTTCTTGTTTTTGATTGTGGCGTTTAGGCAATTTCCAAAGCATACATTCAGAATTTTCAGCTGGTTTGGCACCCCTATTGTCAAGGCGTATCTACGTCGTCGCGTCAAACGAGGTGTCGAAGATGGCTCGCGAGTTTGTGAACGTTTCGGAATACCATCCGTACGACGCCCGATGGGTAAGTTGATTTGGATACATGCCGTCAGCGTTGGGGAGATGCTATCTATAATCCCAATCGTGCGGCTGCTAAAAAAGAAGCAGCCAGAACTAACCATTCTGCTGACGACAACAACGTTGACCTCGGCAAAAGAGGCAAAGTGTAGATTTGGGAATTCGGTCATACACCAGTTTATGCCTTTCGATGTATTTTCGTGGGCTCGTCGGTTTGTTGAGTATTGGCGACCGTCTTGTGCAATCTTTGTGGAATCGGATTTGTGGCCAAATATGCTTTACCTGCTACGGGATAAAAAAATTACGGCGTATCTCCTGAATGCACGTTTTTCGAGACGATCTCTTAAGCGTATGTGCCTTTTGAAAAAAAGCCTCGGCATACTGCCATTTAGCACATTCGAGAAAGTATATGCCCCGTCCATTGAAACTGCAGAAAACACAAAAAAACTCGGAGCACGGGCTGTATGCGTCTTGCCAAATTTGAAGATAATTGCGGAGAAGTTGCCGGTAAATCAGGTCAATCTGGAACATTTGAAAAAGCAGATAATTGGGCGAAAGACGTGGATGGCGGTCAGTACTCACCCTGGAGAAGAGGAGATTATCCTCGAAGCCCATGAAAAATTGAAGCGGCTATTCCCGAACATTTTGACCATTTTGGCAATACGCCATCCGGCGCGTTTGGTTGATGTGCAGGGATTGTGTGAGAAACGTGGATTGACACAGGTCTCCTCCTCAACGGCTACCGATGCGCAGGGTACCATCTCTGCAGATGTATACATACTCGACAAAATCGGGTGTCTAGGGGAATTTTTTTCCGCAGTCGACACGGTGCTGGTCGGCGGTAGTCTGGTTCCGGGGATAGGTGGACATAACTTCCTCGAACCCCTCAATTTCGGCTGTAATGTAGCGGTGGGGGAATATATTGATAACTTTCGGGATGTTTATCCACACTTTGCAACTTACTGCAAGGTGGTACGGACACCGAATGAAATATGTGAATTTGTGGCTGCCTCACCCCATCGTCTCGAAATCGATGCCATCTCTTCAGTACGCAACACCGCCTTGACTCAGTGGAATAACGCGGTGGATGAGATGGTACGAAGCTTTGGGGGATAGGGGCTTTTGCGTTAGCATAAGCGTGTCAGAGTTCCCTGCGGGGTGTGCTCTTGTAGTTTTACCGTGTTTTCAAAAAACTGTGTTTTGATTTGCCTGCATAAAAATTTTTAGTATATCCAAGATCTCTCAAGTGCCGGTATTTCAAGGGTTTCCTAGCTTCTGTTTCTGAGATGTTAGCCAAAAGGCTTTTTAGAGAAGGTGTTGCCTGAC
Source organism: Alphaproteobacteria bacterium (assembly GCA_017471265.1). Lineage (GTDB taxonomy): Bacteria > Pseudomonadota > Alphaproteobacteria > RUG11792 > RUG11792 > RGIG4847. The sequence goes on along the minus strand of JAFUUW010000050.1, from coordinate 13,241 downwards.
AACGTATCGAACAACGGTAGCTACGGAGGCTTGCAAGATGATAGTGAATGAAATGTTGGAAAAATTATGAATACATGACGCGAAAATGTAACAAATACTGCCTATTGTTTTTTTGTAATGGCATTATTATAGATAACCTGCCGGCTGGAAGCCGGTAGTTCTAGCTCACGCTTGAAAAGCAGATTAAAAGAGTAAACCCTTAGAACTTAGAAATTCTAAAGTTATCCTGCTTATAATGTGCTCCTTATTTTTGTATCTCCTTTGCACTTATCTGTCTGGATATTGTTACAAAATATCCTCTCGTCCACAGATGTTTTTTCCAGTACCGTTTCCTTAATTCCTGAAACTGCACCTTGCAGTTCCCTGCTACTTTTTCAACTTATATATTGTATAACTTTTGATACTGAGAGATGCAGAGGTGCCGGGATCAGCAGGTAATTTGAGCGAGCCTCACGTTTTCATTTATGGCTATGTAATCGGCAGAGCATACCTCCGTTATCGCTTTTATGCATCTTTTTGCAATATTACCGTATAGCCCCATATACCTATATTTTATACAAAAATACTGCGTAGCATTCTATATCGTATACACTACGTGAACTTTTTCTGCATATCATACTTCGCATTATACTAAAGTATTCGCCTGAAGCCGATGTTTTTTACTCATCCCACGTTTTGGAAATAAAGCTCGATTTTTATCTTAGCTTTCTTATCGTTTTCAAACTATCTTTGTTACTTCGCTTTCGACTGGTATCCCTATCGTTTTTCTAACAGCAAGAAGCTTTGCGAAGAATAGTCAAGGGTACATACCCGCCGCTAAAAAACAGATCTTCGGGCAGTATATTCAAAAAATGGGCATCCAAAAAATGCAAGGATTCTACCTTTTACTATTTTTTATAGACCGTTGTATTTTAGAAAAACTAACTTTAAATCGAATTTTATAATTCCTTTCAATACAATCTATTTTTTCAAGTGCCGATATCTCACGGGCTTTTCCATACCCTTTCTCTGAAATGACAGAAAATGTGAAAGGCTTCGCCTTTTTGCTGTTTTTTGCAAAAACATCACACCTTTGAAAAGCTAACTTCAACCAAAATTATAAATTTCCTTTAAAAGAACCGCCTACTCCCAAGAACCGCCACTTCGTAGGCTTTCTAATATCCCCTTTTCTAGATGCCAGCTTAGAGCCCCTCCCCTTCATTTTCGCCGAAAATCCCTATCATCACTTTGCCGAAGCGAGCTCTCCATCCCTGGAGTTTGGCGTCTGCCCGGATTTAAGCAGTTCCTCCAGGTTATAGTACTCACGCAGTTCTGGCTTAAACAGGTGAACCTCGACGCCTGCCGCTTCCAGCATAACCCAGCCAGATTTTGCGCTTCCTTCTATATGCGGGTGCAGTTTCTCGGTTTTCAAAAATCTATACAAATAATCCGCAACTGACTGAGCATGCCTCGATGACGTACCGGACGCTACTATGCAGACATCCGACGGCTTAGCTTCACAATCGGACAAGTCAAACTCAACGATTTCTTCAGCCTTTTTCTCGTCAAGAATTTTTAGCAAAACCGACGCTACCTCTTTTGAATTCACTTTTCCTCACCTTTCGATCCACCACCCAAAGCCAACTTATCAATCAGTTTTTCCAAATTTATGGAAGACCGCGTAAACTCAAACTCGTCTCCAGCCTTGAATTTATCAGGAGAAAATCCCGCAGATACAGCAACAAATTTGTTGCCCATCAGACCATCAGTTGTTATCGAAACGGAACTATCCGCCGGAATTTTTATGGCATCTTTTATGAGCAGTTCAACCTTTGCTCGGTAGTCGTCATCAATAACGAGGCTCTTCACTATACCGATTTTGATACCATTCAGTTTGACGTCCGATCCCGAGGTCAATCCGCTAACATCATCAAACCTAGCTGTAACCACATATCCTTCCTTTATTTTTTCGCCACTCGATACATATGCGAAATAAACGAAAAACGCTGCAACAACCAGAACAACCGCCCCAATCACAGCTTCAAGCAAATTCCCCTTCACAATCCACAACAACAAATCAAGACCATCCCCTCCTACCACTCTAACCTGAAATGCTGCGATAGTCAATGGAGCGCTATTGGCACCTCATTACCTTCTCGCAAAAAATTTGCAAGCAGTATGATACGGTAAAAAACAAAATACCAATGCAAAAGATGTATGCACCAGCACGTTATGATGAACGCAAAAAAACGTTCTGTAAATAATAAATGACGGGTTAAGCTTTTTAAAAGTAATCCATAATATAGTAATTGAAAAGAGCGGGTATTATACGCTTGTACAAGATATATTGTCGATGTTTCCTATGCATTGAAATCGCCTTTCCACTTATTGTCTACATCCTCCGTTTAGCTTCAAGTCAATACTTCAAGGGGGGAGAGGTTTGAAAAACTTGCAAAAGGTTAGTGTCCGGAATATGTGCTTTCTTTATAAACTAAAACACAGTAAAATGGCAAAAATCAATTCTTGAATGGCTGTTCGGTATATATGCCACTCGAGATCCTTTTATCTCTCCTGAGATGGGGTATCCCTGATATTTATCTCACGTTCAAGGGGTTCGCACCATTGCTTGTGCGTCTTGAGGTTGCGTGTTAGGATGGAACTATGGACTGGCTTTTCGGAGCAAGTGGCTTATGAGTTTTGTTGGGGTTAATTTCTCCATACACAAGGAGGGCTTCCGGTTCATTGCCATAGGTGCTTTGGCAACCATTGTATTTTCCTGCTTTTCCTCGACTTTGGCTTGGATTTTGTTCGTTTTGACGCTATTCTGCGCGTTTTTCTTCAGAAATCCGAAGCGGACAGTGCCTAACGATCGCAATTTAATCGTCGCACCTGCTGATGGTACTGTCGTTGCAGTCAGTCTTGAGACGCCTCCTGCTGAGCTTGGACTGGGTGAGGAGCAACGTTATCGTGTGAGTATTTTTCTCAGCATTTTCAACGCCCATATCAATAGATTGCCTGTTGCGGGAAAAGTTAAGAATGTTATCTATCAACCTGGTTCGTTTTTGAATGCGGCGCTGGATAAAGCTAGTGTGTTTAACGAGAAAAATACGATAGTTATGGAGATGAACGGTGAACCGGATAACCTCGTTGCATTCAGCCAGATCGCAGGTTTGATTGCAAGAAGGATTGTGTGCGAGGTGCATGAGGGGCAGACCGTCAACAAGGGTGAGATATTTGGGCTGATTCGGTTTGGTAGCCGCTCTGATGTTTGGCTGCCTGTTGGTGCTATCCCGCAGGTTTGTGTTGGTCAAACGATGATTGGAGGCGAGACAGTCCTTTCCGACGTCTCTCTCAAAAAGGGGACTTTGCGTGAAAGTTCGGTTATATAGTCCCGCTGGCAACGTATGTTTGATTCCGGAGCTGTTGCTGAATTCGTAAGAAATTGGGGGTACCTTGCTGTTTTTATAGGCTCGATTTTTGAAGGCGAGATAGTCTTGATAACCGCCAGCGCCTCTGCTGCGTTCGGTTTTTTGTCGATACATAAGGTGTTCTTCGTTGCCCTTACGACGACCGTTATCGTCGATCAGCTGTTGTTTTTCGTGGGGTACAAGCTCGGAACGGACTGGGCAATACGTCGCTTTCCAAAAGTTGCCGTTGCTCGAGATAGGGTATTTTCCCTGCTGCACCGCATGGACATATTTTTCATATTCGCCTTCCGCTTCATATACGGGATAAGAACCGTCAGCCCACTCATAATCGGATCTGCAAAAATCAAACCTACTCGCTTCATAATCTTCAACTTCTTTTCCGGGTTGTGCTGGGCGTTCGTTTTTTGCTTTACCGGCTATACAATCGCCGATGTCGTTATGGATGGGCACTTCGATTCTATGCCGGCATTTGTCGCCATATCAGTTATACTGGCTATCGTCTGCGCGCTTTGGACGCTTTTCACCGTTGTCAGAAAGAGGTAATTTTCTGGAATATCCTGGACGGCTTAATCTGCTTTTACTTTGCCTTACTGTGGTTGGATATGCGTTTGCGTCCTGTGGTTTGAAACACAGTATGGTACACGTCGGTTTCACCACGGTCGAGTTTACAATACGGGCATCTTTGGGATGGGCAAATAGGCTAGAAAAATAACCATATAGGTTTTTGAGTAGCGTTTCAACAAAACAAACAAAAGCCGTAATGATATCATCTCAATTTTTGAAAACACTTGTATTTGTAAGCGGTTATTCCTGTTTCCACAAATATCAACATTATGTCGTTTTTTTGAAACTGCAACTTGACAACCAAAACTTACCCATTGTGTGCTCGTCCACTTCCCCTTGCGTTGCCGAAAAAACATTGTGATTTTGTCTCAAATAGTCTTGTGTACACTGTACTTTATTCAACAGGCTTGTCGTTTTTCATAGTCACTTTTTCAGCGACTTACTCTAGGTACTGTCTACACGAGATATTGCAAACCCATTGTTCTCGTTGTCCTGGTAACAACGGCTCTATCTTCTCCCATAATGCGTCGCTGACGCTGTGTCTGTTTTGTACTCTCTTATCATTTTTGTTGTTAATTACATTTTTTCTGTCCTGCAATATCTCGTGTAGACAGTGTCTAGCCTTCCTTTCCCTCACTAATCTCCTGCGGTTCATTTGTATCATTTATCTCTAGACCAAGAGTTTTCAATTTCTGTGCCGCTGGGGCAATTTTTTTCTCCAAAAGCGAGCCTATCTTTCCGTACTCCTCCGAATTCTTCTGCATTTTCTTTTCAAATTCGTGGAAACGCGAGGTTAACTCAATCAAGCTGTTATACAAACTTCTGCCAACTTCTCCGATCTTTCTCGCATTCTGGGCAACAGCTTCCTGCTGCCAGGAGAACGAAATGGTTTTGAGAAGCGCAATTAGGGTTATCGGAGTTGTTACGATTACCTTTTGCTGTATACCAAATTCGATCAACATCGGATCTTTCTTTATAGCCGAGCTGAAGAAAGCCTCTCCTGGCAAAAACATCAGAACAAATTCAGGGGTAGGCGAAAACTGCTCCCAATATGCCTTTTGGGACAGACGTTTTATGTGCTCGCGAATATGTCTTGCATGCGCCTCGATGAGTTCATCATTCCCGGTATTAACAGCCTGCATGTATGCGCTTATCGGAGCTTTCGCATCGACAACGATATTTCGATTGCCGGGAAGCTTTATTATCATATCCGGGCGCATACGTGAACTTTCACTTTGCTGTTGTTCGACGAAATCGCAATGCGGAAGCATTCCCGCAATTTCGACCGCTCGCCGTAGTTGCATTTCACCCCATTGACCGGTTATTGACGGGGTTGAAAGAGCCTTGTTCAACGCCGATGTTTCCTTCTGCAATTCCTGCTGATACTCCATCAGATCCTTAACCTGCCGTTTCAGATCCGTGTATGCACCAATGCGCTCTTTCTCGATTTGCGAGATTTTGTTGTCAAAAAGGTTCAAGGTATCCTGAAGTGGGCGTATAACATTCAGGAAATTATTTTGTTTTTTATCGAGTTCCGACTTCTCCTGATTTATAACCTTGTCGAAAGTTTCCTTTGCTATGTTCAAGAAACTCTGATGATTTCTGAGAAGTATCTCATTTGAGATATTCTTGAACCGCTCTTCGAGGATCTCCTGCGATTGGCGAAGCATTCGCTCGTGCTCAAGCATTTTCCTCAGGACGGTATTTCTTCTGAGAAGACACATAGCCCACCCCAGGAGCAGAAGAGCTACAATCGACAGCCCAAGCTCCACGCATAAGCCATTACCGAAAAAGTATGAGGTCAACGTCCTAATCCCATCGCCTCACTAAACATCTCTACGCTGAGAAAATGCGGCGATTATTGTGCCGTCATCAAGGTATTCCAGTTCGCTTCCAACGGGTACTCCGTGGGATAGCGTCGTTATCTTCACGTTGATGTTTTTGAGTCGGTCTTTTATGAAAAACAGCGTTGTTTGACCATCGAGATCGGCGCTTAACGCTATGATGACCTCCTTAACTTCTGTTGCAGCGGCTCTTTCACATAGTTTATCGAGGTTGAGATCATCCGGGGTAATACCCTCAACGGCAGAAAGCTTATTACCAAGCACATGATATTTGCCGGTATAAAATCCTGCACGTTCCACAGACCACAGATCCGCAATATCCGCAACAACGCAGATCATCGATCTATCACGTCTGGAGCTCTGGCATATTGAACACGGTGACTGCGTATCTATATTTCCGCAGACCTCACAAATCTTCGACGTCTGAAAGACTGTTTGAAGAGAGTTTATAAACGTCGACATAACCGTATGCTTCTTCCGAAGGAGGTGTAGTACTATCCGCAAAGCAGAGCGGCTTCCCATTCCAGGAAGCCGACTGAACTGGGATACCAGTCTTTCAATCTCCTCATTCTGCATAGCTTTTACGTCAGACGGACTTCAGCACGTGGTAATCTGGATAATTCGCCTTGATAAAATCACTCATAGCGATAATGACACGATCCACCGTTACATTCGCCGGTTCATCATATGTTTTGATACAAACGTCTGCTTGGTTAAAGAATGGATAATGATCGTCCATCATTTTCTTCAAAATCTCCTCTTCCCTCCCAGGCTCTAGCAGCGGACGATCTTTTCTGCCAGTTATACGCATAAAGAGCGTTTGCAGATCCGCATTCAGCCACACGGAAATAGCCTCCTCTTTAATCAAAGCCCGGGTGTTTTCAAAGGTAAAAGAGAAACATCCAGTAGCAATAACTTGGGTTGATTGGCTAAGCAATCTGGAAATGACCTTATACTCCCCAGCCTCCAGTGAACCTTCGCCGAAAATCGAATCTATGTCATTTACAGAACATCCAGCTGCAAGCTCAACTTCCTGGTCGGAATCAACAAAAGGCAAATCAAAACGTTTTGCCAACCGTTTGCCAATACTAGTCTTACCGCATCCCATCAAGCCAACCAAAACAACAGGCTTTGGAGGCATAAGGCTGACCAGAGGCGATGTCGGTCTCGACGGCACAGAGGAAGTTGACAAATTCTCAGAATTCTCACTCATTTACTTTTCTATCTCCACATTACAAATTCCAAAACACAAAACAACCCACGGTAGCTTATACAAAAGCTACACATTTGATGATAGCAAAACCTCATCCTAGAGTTGCAAGAAATATGGAGAAGAAGTTTCAGCTTTTGAGGAAATGGTGCACCTGCGAAAGCCAATACGCCCATTGACCGCGCCGATTTCCGCACAACAGAATAGGAGAAAGGTGGTGCTTTTTGTGAGGATTCTTGCGAGGTTTTATGGGAAAATTCACCAGAATAATTGACGGTTTGTACGAAAAATGTGGACTGCAAACAAACCCAAAAGAAATTCCGATACCTGTGTGGCGTATCCCGGAAAAAGTTGGGGTGTACAATGTACGACTTTGCCGTGAATGAGGACAATGAGCACGTCTCTGGGGCTGTTATTTACGATAAAAATCAAATTCTTTTAAACTCAAAAGATAATGCACGGCGCAGGGTTTTTACGCTGGCTCACGAAATCGGACACATAGTTCTCGGGCACAGAGATGGTGGTGACAGGATGGTTGACACGCGGAGCGATCTGATACTTCCTCTGAAACGTACGAAAGAGTACGAAGCAAACGAGTTTGCAGGAAAGTTGTTGATGCCTGAATGGGAATTCAGGAAGAAGTGGAATGAGAAGAGGAAATTGAGCATAACCGATAGAATCAGCTGTATGACTGAAACATTTGGAGTTTCTTTTTCTGCTGCAACTGTTCGGGCGGAAGTTTTGGGATTGTACCATGCCTGAGCACAATGACCTTAGCTTAGAGATCACTGCAGGAAGCCGTGTAGATAGTTTTAAAAAATCTGAAGGTAAAGAAAGTCCCATTGACGCCATAGACGATTTCAAAAGTTCGCTGGAACCTCTGAAAAAGCAATTGGCTGATTTGGTCGATCAGAACAAACAGGTGCAGTCGTCGTACGCAGAGTGCGAGGAAAAGGTTAAAAAGTTGAGTGAAAAAGTGTCAAAAGTCGCTAGCCCTTTTGAAATTTTTTGTAACAAAACAGGGGTATTTTTATAACCGTATGTGCGGGTATCCTGCTGGGGACTTTCTGTTATTTTCGGGATAACAATGTAAGTCATAGAAAGCATGAGGAGTTGGAGAGAAAAATTGATAACATACGTAGCGAGCTAAATCAAAACCTCAAAGATTTGCGTCGTGATTTTATGAAATGTTACAGGGATAAAATTATCTGCGACCACCAAAAATAATGCCGCCAAATAGGTTTTTCGATGTTGTACTTGTGTGTTTTTCTTGGTTAACGATTTTTATTTTCAAAACGTGGGATGGGTAAAAAAACTCGCCTTCAGGCGAAGACTTTAGTGTAGTGCAAGGTGTATTATACAGAAGAAGTTCGCATAGTGTATACGATATGGAATACCATGTAGTTTTATGTACAAAATATGCATATGGGGCATTATATGGCAATATTGCGGAGAAGTGTGTAAGGGTAATAAAGGAGGTATGTTCTGTCAACTACATCGAATATACGCAGTAGAAGAAAACTGCAAAGAGAATTCCAGGAGTTAAGAAAGCGGTACTGAGGACAACATCTGTGAACAAGGGAATATTTTGTCGCAACGTTCGGACAGATAAGTTCAAAGGATGTACAAAAATATATGAAAGTACACCATAAGCAGGATAGCTTTAGGCTTTCTGGGGTCTAGGAGTTTGCTTTTTTAATCTGCTTCCCAATCGTGGACTAGAACTACCGGCTTCCAGCCGGTAGGTTATTCATTATGTTTTTTGACTAATCTGCGAAAAAATCCTTGGGAACACAGTAAGTGCTTGATGCAAAACGGTTTTGTTCGTTAACAATTTTTTAACCTTCCCGCAATATCATAATTTTAGATGGTGCGTATTGAGATTGCTTATGAGCAAGCTAGGAGTTGTTGTCGCGATTTTGGGAGCTCTTGCAGTTTGTCTGGGAATTGTTGCGATGCGAGGCGGATGTTTCGGTGATAAATCGAACATTGGGGAGGTTCGAACCGAGCGCAAAAATGTCGTGGCCGGCGACTTACACAAGGATATCCTGCGTTTGATTGCTTCAGGGAAAGAAGTCGTATGCGGTATAAGTCCGCAGGATGCAGAAAAGGAACTTGAAAGCCGATCTGGAAACGAACCTGAACTGGACAAAAAGCCAGCGGATGCAAAGAAATTGCCATTCGACATACTTCGTCTGATAGCAAAGTCTCCTGCAACAATCGCAGGTATAAAGCCAAAAGCCGCAACAAATGAGTTGGTGCGCCGGTATCTTTCGATTGACTTGACAGATTCTGATGATGTGGATTCATCAATTTTGCTGGAAGCTCTGCAACATAGGGAGGAAAAGAAGGCTATTGAAGATTGGGCAAACAACGAAGATGCGGAAGCGGTTGAAGCATTTATGAAAGAGGAGGCAGAACGAGATCCTTCGTCTGTTGCCAATTTTGCTTTAGGATTGAAGAAAATGAATGAAGATCATGCAACGGCTATGACATATATGGATCGATATGCGAACCATGCCCATGGTGATGCATTCGATAATCCAAACGAAGAAGCCGCATACAAAAACCTGATCGAGGCAATAAAGCAGCTGAAGTGAGGAAAAACAGATAATATGCTTTGAGGAAAGGTGGAGAGAGGAATAACGTGCCTGGTGGTGTGAGTTTGAGAAGACCCCGCGCTTTATGAAACAGCTCAATCCTTGGGTTATTGTAAGAGGGGTGTATACCGGCGTGAGTTTTCGAAACTCGCAAAGCTACGTGTAAGTTAGGTCTACGTGGTGGATGTTTGCCGTCCGTATCGATGAGGGAGAAACACTGAAGCTCAGCTCCCTACTTTCCATAACGTTCGGGTAAATCCCGCCACGGAGAACCGGTACGCAATATCCCAAAAATACCATTGATAAATCGTCTGTTGTTATGCACCAACTCGTTGTCCTGACAAATAACTCTCTACTTTTTTCATAATATGATACCGATGTCGTATCTGTTTTGTACTTTTTATCCCTTGTTTTCTCATTTTTTGTCGTTAACTGTATCTGCTATCGTGCCCCCCACTGTCCTCGTTGTCCTGGCGATAACGGTTCTATCTTCTCCCATAATGCATCGCTGATATTGTCTGGCTTGTATTTTCTTTTTATCGCTACTTTTTCTTTTTATTGTTAATCGTGCCTTTTTATCATTTTTTCTATCTTGTCAACATTTTGTGTAGCCAATATCTATCGAAAACACAAGCTCTATAGCTACTGCTGACGCATCTGTTTTGTGGATGCGGAAGGTAAAAATTTAATTCAGCTCTAAAAAGGTTTAAATTGCAGTAACTTTATAGAGTTTCAAAATGATTATCTGAGCTAGTTTTTTTAGTCAGAGTGCTTTAAATAAAACAACGACGACGAGCTTCGGAGCCTATAAAAAAAGAAAGGGGCAAAAAGCCCCTTTCATGCAGAGAAGAAATCATTTTATGGGAGAAGGGAATGCACTTCTCAGAATATCCAGTGTAGAATCAGGCAAAAACCATCCCTTATTCTTCATAAACGAAAACATTGTCTCTCCATTCATCTTAGACATTTTCACAAAAGTTGTCCCAGTAGAATTTTTTAATTTATTCAACAATTCATTCAAGGTCAACCAATCAGGAGTAGAGGAAGAGGTTTTACCAATAATTTTAGTATTTCCGAATTTTGCAAAAACAGATTGCGAAGTATCTTTTGTGAGGTATTTTTCTTCATTTTGATCATTTTCACTTTTTATACGTCCATTTTTTAGATATTTTACATCAACATTATTGTTTGATTCTAAATCATTGCTCTTTTCTTCATTTCTCACTTCATTATATTCTTTATCCTCAACTAAAATGTCATTATCTTTTATAATTTTTTTATCATTATTCATCGTCTTGTTATTCCATATATCATGTCGGAAATACATCTTTTCTTTTTCATCAGTAACACGTTCAGACAGTTCATTTACAGGGCTTATTTCTTCAGTATTGGATTTTATATCATTATTGTCAGATTCATTTTTCATATTTTTTTCAATCATTTCATTTTTCATTCCATAACAATCCCCATTTTCAATTGAATTGGTACTACATTTTATGTTTTTTTCACCATTTACACCATTTATTTCTCTATCTTCAACATTATCAAAATTGATTTCAATTGTATTCTTTTTATTGTCAAAGTCACTTATCGTTGTACTTAGTACTGTTCTTTCTTTATTTGATACATCACCGTTTTTATACAATTTAATTTTATCTTTGTCATGCTTGAGATTTTCCTCATTATCATTTACATCTTTTTTATTTTTTTCGTTTTCAATTTCGTTCTTTCTTTCATCTAGTATCTTTTTCTTTTCTTCCAATACATTATTATCCATATTCAATTCACTTTCATTTCTTTCAAGTCTGAAAATTTCATTATTATCACTTATATTCTTTTCATTCTCTTTATCCCTCTTATTTTCAGTTTTATAATAAGTGATGGACTCAACCGGAGAGGAATTATTTTTTACGACATCTTCTCCATCAATATTACTTTCCGTTTTAATTATACCTTTTTCCACATCATTTTCTTTTACAATTATTTCACTTTCATTTTTTTCAAAAGCATTATTTGTAATTTTATTAATAACTGTATTTTCCTTAAATTCATTAACATTATTATAAATGATTTTTTTAAAGGCATTCTCGCCTCTAATTCGAAGTATATCTTTGATTCCTGCGTATTCAATGCTTCGTGCCATAACAAATTTAGAATTTGTGCATTCTTTTTCTTTCAAAGAATATAGATTATTTACATTACCGAACTGGGAAAAAACCCCATCATTTTTAACACATTCAGAGACAATCACTCCACAAGGAGTCTCTCCATGTCGAACACGATCAAGAGCTAAACAATTAGAACCGATTATTTTAGAGATAAAATCTGACAATGTAATATTGTTTTCTGCTGCATGGCGCATTCTCATACACACAGCCAAAAGGTTATACACATTATTATATTTACGCCCATTAATATTTATCCCCTCAGGAAAATATTCAAAATAATTTATATCGTCATAATTAAGATAACTACAATTGTCCTCAGATAATTCGACCATACATTTTTCAAGCATTCGACCGAGGAAAAACGACATTTCAAGCACATCAAGGTTACCGGGGACAGCGAACAAAGCTGGATTTTCATTCACAATTTTTTCCACACCTTTATCAAACAAATATTTAGAAAACAATTTTGCCTTCACATTTTCATTTAAATTCTTTATAAAAACACTATTTCCACTTTCACCAATCTTATATTTATTTAATTTGTTCCAAGCATATCTTTTCACACGTGCGTCTAAAATACGTTCAATAACAGATAGAATATATTCTTCATCAAAATCATCTTTGTTACATTCATACCCAACACAAACATCCTTCAAAATAAGGTTGATATTATTTTCATCTTCTTTAGTAGATTCTTTTCCATATTCCTCAATCAACTTAGTATATTTCTCAGCAGCTTCAGCAAAGCATGTTTTATACGTTTCATTATTTTTATCTATATTAATATACGCCATTTTTTCAAGATTAATATCAAAATTATCCTCAGAAAAAGTTTCCTCGGTAATTTTATTTATATCATCGCCGATTGAATAAGAATTATTTTGTTCAAGAATTTCTCTTCCTGAAGGACTACCTAACACAATATCCAAAAACGAATCAACTGGAAGCATCTTATCCTTAACATTTTTTTTAGACCACACAGAAAAACCGTCCGTTAAAATATTATAAAACAATTCCAAATCATATTTTCCGATATCAGAAAGTCGATAAGCATCCGGTTTACCATGATATTTAGAGGTATATTCATCGACAACATCTTTTACAAAGGCGGCAAGAAATTTATCTCTACTTGTTCCTTTCACTTTTAAATTTTTCAGTATTTTATTCAACTTACTTTTATTTATAGGTAAGGCCAGAATTTTATTTTTATTAAATTCATCCAATGCCATTCCCAACTGATCAACGGCATCAATTCCTCTAACATTTTCATCCGTAAAGATTTCTTCATTTTTGAAACTTTCCAGAGCGTTGTTGACGCGTTGCAGGAATCTTTCAAGATACTTTTTCAGCAAACCTTCTCTATTTTCACTTTTAACATTTGACAGGGTTTCAGGATTTTTAAAATCAACACTTTCATCGATGTTATCTTTCTTTTGGAAAAGGCCTTT
>JAFUUW010000049.1 GCA_017471265.1 Alphaproteobacteria bacterium | reverse complement strand
CTCTGGCACACTTTCCGGCACCATCCGCGACGTTGCTGTTACCGGCGAAGGTTGCTTGCACATTGGTCGATACGACGCCGTGAGAACAGGCAAGTACTCGGCGGATGGCGGCACGATATATACCTCCGATATGAAAAAGCTAGAGCAGGACATCACTGATCTTGAGAAAGAGCAGGTGATGTTCGCGAATTTCTCGAAATCGACGCGGGTAACTCCCGAGGAGGCTCTTCGGCGCTACCAGCTCATCAAGGACGGCAAGGTAAGCCAGCTCTACGATCCGCAGACGCTGAGCAACCTTCAGAAGGATGCTGGGGATCACTGGATGGAGGTCGCCGCGATGGATCTCTACGGGCTCAAAGGCGGAGGGAAATTCTGGAAAAATTTTGGAAAGGCTTTGGGACTGGTAGCTTCAGTAGCTGTACCTTTTGTCGCTCCTGTGTTAGCTCCAGTTGCTGCTGTAGGTATGGCTGTTTCTATGTCCGCAATCGATGGTCGGTCTCACTCCGTTGGCATTGCAACTGACGGGCACAATGTTGCCGTAGGTGTAGATGGCGGGGCATCGCACGTCCTGCATCAAAAGCAAGCGGCTGAGCAAAAGCACAACCAGATGCTTGAGGGGGCGCAGGTACCGGCTCCGCTGAAGAAGCTGAAGAGCACGTACGACCTGGCAGTCGAGGGCATGCCCGAGCGTATACGGCTGGCGCAGGAAATACGCAGTCTGTTCAAGCCGGTGGACTGCTACCATCCGAAGTATCACAAGTTCCGCCCGGATCCGCTGACGCAGATAAGCAATGCGTACAATAGGAAGGTCGATTCGGCGGAGTACTGGCGCAATCGCACATACTATAGCCGGCTGTACCAGTCGCTGTGCGATGCCAAGATAGCTCAAGGCGATATCCAAACCATCTGGGGCTCGCCGTACATTGAGACCGTAAAGCGTTGGGACACGCTCCCCGAGCACCGTAAATCCTCGCTCCTCAAGGAGTACCCGGAGATGGCTGATGTGTCGACTTTTTTGACGCAAACAAAGCGTGAATTCCGGGAGATGTACCCGGCGTACGACAAGCGTTCTCACGAAGAGCGGTGGTTTGCCGACGAAGGTATCGAGGATGTATCTCTGTGGTTTCTCCCGAGCTTTCCGACAAAATGGGCGTCATCACTGAAGGTAGTTTTTGAGGCATGCAAAGCCAAGGCTCCGCAGATTGTAGAGAAGTTCAGTCCGAAACCGGAATTTACCCGCGATTTTGTAAACTTTTTCAAAAAGAAATTTGGAAATGAAAAAGGTGGTAAACTTGGCGAGAAACTTGAGAAGAAGCCGCGGATACAGGCGACCCGAACGGACGCCGACAAGTATCTGCAAGGACTGAAGGACAAAGATGTGTTGAGCAAGAAAGGAGTTACGAAGGATGGGTATGAATTTTACAGGTTTGTCAAAAAGTGCGAGTATAGGGGGATAAAATTCAAGAAAGATGAGTACATCAGCCGGGATACATTGCATCACGAGTGGGAGTATTTTAGAAATCCTAAAGATCATAGCGGTGCAATTGACCCTATAAAGGGGGATATATACAAGGATCCTGTCCAAGGGAGAATTTTAAGGCTACCATGAGGATATTGTGAATAACAAACAAAGTGATGAATTCAAAGAACAATGTTGCTGCGGAGCTTTGTTATCAAGTGTTGGACGAGGAGAATTTACTTATGATCCAGTGATGAATTGTTTTGCCTGTTACATAAAAGGTCGTGAATATGAAGAAACTGGAGAGCCTGCAGAGCAGATTTTGTCGTATTGTCCGTTTTGTGGAGCTAGGCTACCTTACTTAGGCAACAAATATTTAGAAGTAATAGAAGTGGAGCTAGGGGAAGACGCGTTGCCTGAATGTAGATGGTCTCCAGAAGATAGAAAACACCTTCCAAAGGAGTTTCAAACCTCTGAGTGGTGGAAAAAGCGGGGGCTGTGAGTTTTGCAGGAACTGTACCCGCTTTGTTATATCGCACTTTGCAGAAAAACTCCGTGGAGCAGGCGTATATTGAGGCGATGTGGGGTGATCCGTACCTCCACACCATAACTCACTGGGCGGCAATACCGCAGGAACGTCGGGAGAACCTGACGAAGGAATATCCCGAGATGCAAGACCTCGCCGAGGAAGTTGATGAAGATCGTCGGGACTTTCTTGATAAATTCGACAACTTCAACGATACCCCGGCAGGACAATTCCTGAATAATATGGGCTTTGCCCTGAGTGCTGTCGCCGCAGTGCATCCGGTCGGGAGGGGTGCTGTATGCGCCGCCCGAATAGGCGTAACAGTTGCTGCCGGACTGCCGAAGGTCGTAAAGGCGATTACAGCCCTAGGTGCCCTCGAGATAGCCAGGGAATTCTCCATCTTATGCAATAAAAAATCCGGCGGAGATCCGAAAGCTCGTACTATTCCGACGCACAATGCCCAGCGCGATTTTATCGACGCTAAGGTAAAATCTGGAGAGTGGAAGAAGATGAAGGGGCGGTTTATGTTCGAGGATAAAAAAGGTCTGCGTTATGCTCCGACAAAAGAGAAATATGAAATTGAGGTCGGCAAAAAAGTTGAGGGTGTATGGCAGCATATCGGGATTATAAGGGCTGAAGGAGAGAAAGCGGGGGTAATATTGGAAAAATTTGCTAAGGGGAAAAATGCAGGACATTATTTTAAATAGGGCGAATAAATATTGCTCTCGTGCATATAATTGGTGCTGCAATAGCATGAAATATTCGGTTACCTATGAGGATAAACCCGAGCCGGGATGTATTGTTCTATATAGACATGTGTGGCGTGAATTTTCTATACCATCTGGGGATATCACTAGTGGAGAGACTGCACACGCTGTGGATTACTGCCCATTTTGCGGTTCCAGATTACCGCGCTCGTTATGGGATGAATGGCTGACATGTCTCGAAGACGAATACCACCTCATAAAGGGAGAAGAATTGCTAAAAGACTTTCTCACGCGCGTACCCCCAGAATTCCGCTCGGATGAGTGGTGGAAGAAGCGGGGGTTATAGGGGGGAGCTTGCCGGTGTGGTAAAATAGAGATGGTGCTAGAGGGGTTTTTGTTGTGGTATGTCGGAGTTTAGTAATAATCTGCCGAGGCTTTTGGACATTAAGAACGACTTTGTTTTCAAGCAGGTCTTCGGCATCGAAAAGAACAAGAACGTCCTGATTTCGTTTCTGAATGCGGTACTTCGTGGAAAACCTAAGGTGCTGGATGTTGAGCTGACAAACACAGAAAGCGCGAAGCTCGTCAAGAATGGCATAGGTATTCGTCTCGATGTAAAGGCTAAAATTGCAGAAAACACTTTCGCCGATATCGAGATACAGTGCCGGAATACAAACGATATCCCGGAGCGAGCTATACAGTACCTGGCTCGGATGTTGAACGAAAATTCTGCCAAATCTGGTAAGCAGCAGGATTATGCGTACCCGAAGGTCATCGGCATTTGG
>JAFUUW010000048.1 GCA_017471265.1 Alphaproteobacteria bacterium | reverse complement strand
TAGTGGCGTCATATTCATCCCAAGTATGCATAAAAATATCAATAAGAAATCCATCTTCTTGATTTGGGGTAACTACTTTTCTAAAAAAGCTATTATAGGTTTCTTTAAACGTACGCAGATGTCCAAAAAAATGAATCGCTAGTCGCTGTGACATATTCCCTCTCTCTACTAAAAAAACACGATATCTTAGATTTGGTCTTTGAAACCATCTTAAACATTACATAGCAAAGCCAGCTTCTTGCCGATTGTTTTCTGCGCCTGTCCCCAGGGTACCACTTCTTCTTTTTACCGTGAAGCAATCGCTTGGAGAGAGGGGCTAAATTTTTGCGTTTGAAGAAACCCGTCCATAAAACTTCCATACAATAGACAACCTACCGGCTGAAAGCCTGTGGTTCTAGGTCACGCTTGAAAAGCGGATTAAAAGAGTAAACTCTTAAAACTCAGAGACCTTAGAATTGTTGCGCCTATGATGTACCTCTTGCTCCTCTATATATTCTTGTACCTCCTTTGCACTTATCTGTCCGGATGTCGCGACAAAATATCCTCATAGAGAGATGTGGAGGTGGTGAAATTAGCAGGTGATCTAAGTGAGCCTCACGTTTTCATTTATGGCTACGTAATTGGCAGAACATACCTCCGTTATAGCTTTTATACGCTAATTATGCAATAATATCGTATGATATTTATACTTATTTTTTACGAAGAATACTATCTGGTATTATATATCGTATACACTAGGCGAACTTCTTTTGTATGCCATACCTTACATCACACTAAAGTATTCGCCTGAAGGCGAAGGCAAGGATTTTTCACCATTCCCACGTTTTGAATAAATAAAAAATTTATCACACTGTAGCTTTGTGAAATTTATCGTAATTTTGCCAATTTTTAAGAAGTTTATATTTCCATTTCCTAAACGTGGGATGGATAAAAAACTCGCCTTCAGGCGAAAATTTTAGTGTAATGTGAGGCATGATATACAGAAGAAGTTCACGCAGTATATACGATGAGAATACCACGTAGTATTCTATATAAAATATAAGCATAGGGCACTATACGACGATATCGCTGAAAGGTGTATAGAAGTGATAAGGGAGATGTATGCCGTCAACTATGTGAATATACTAAGTGGAAATGCGAGCTCAGATCACGTACATATGCCGATCTCGGTACCTCCGCATCTCTCAGTATCAAAAGTTGTATATATAAAAAAGAAAAGTAGCAGGAAACTGCAAGGTGAGTTTCAGGAATTAAGGAAACGGTACTGGGAAAAAACATCTGTGGGCAAGGGCATATTTTGTAGTAACATCAGGGCAGCTAACTGCAAAGGAGGTACAAGAATATATAGAGGAGCAAGAGGCACATCATAAGCTCGATAATTTTAAGGCTCTGAGTTTTAGGCGTTTGCTGTTTTAATCCGCTTTTCAAGCGTGAACTAGAACCACCGGCTTCCAGTCGGTAGGTTATCTGTTTGGAAAAATCAATATAAAACAATTTCTTAAACAAGGTATGCTATGAACTCTCGACACGTACCTTCAACGTGTGAAGCTCACCATACTTGTAAACAATTTCGTGAAGTAGGTTTACCTTTTCTCCTTTTGAGAAAGGAATAATCCGTGATGTAATAATTTTCAGTAAAACTTGACGTTCGTTTACACTCTTTACCACCAGAAAAGTCCCATTATCCCGGATCCACATGTGAAACTACATCAAGCAATCTCTGCCATCGTTCTGACGACAGCATCCGATTTCAATTCAAAATTCACCTACCTCCCAGAAAGTGCTACCTCGTTATTGGGGTACCTCACAACCAATCCATCGATTTCTAGCTCAGATATTATGCAAAGCAAATTTTGCATATCACCTCCAATATGATGTGATATTTTTTCTATATCGATAGGAGTATCAGAGAGAAGGGAAAGTATTTTGGTCTTTTTACCCAAACCATTTGGCTTTCCCTTTGATGCGGGTTCTGAAAGTTCAAGTTGTTTTTCACGGTTTTCACATTTATCTGTTCCGAGTAATTCCAAAACATCGAGGTAGTTTTGGATCAATGACGCCCCATTTTGTATCAACGTATTCGATCCCAGATTTCTCGGATCGGCGGGTGATCCCGGGGCGACCATAATTTCACACCCGAAATCCAGGGCCAATTTGGCGGCAGCCATAGTGCCAGATTTATACGCTGCTTCTATGACGATTATTCCTTCAGAGATAAGCGAGATAATTCTGTTTCGGGCTTGGAACATTCCAGCATCAACTGCATGCCCGTTTGGCACCTCCGTTAAGACAATCCCCCGTTCCACTATCTTTTCGAATAATCGCTGGTTTTCCCTTGGGTACACGTTGTCGAACCCAAATGGCAAAACCGCAATAGCAGAATTGAGTTGCTCGTCTTCAATAGAACCAAGGTGAGCACTTGTGTCGATACCTCTTGCCAATCCAGATACTATGGCAAAGTCACGCGCCAAATTTGAGGCAAAATTTTTTGCGATACTTCGTCCACTGAGCGACGCGTTTCGTGCCCCAATTATCGCGATTTTTCGTTTCGATAAAATTTCCTTATCGCCTTTGAAAAATAGCATCGGAGGGCAACAATTCGAACGCTTCAAAGATTTCGGAAACAATGGCTCATTCGCCAAAATAACTTCGCAATCCATGGATTTCAGGGTTTTCTCCGCTTCAGCCCTCGGATATGGAATTGACACATGCGCTAATGCCTCCTGCGCAGAACCGAATGTTCGCATCAGCGCCCAAAATGTCTTTACTCCAACCCCCTTGGAATTTATGAGGCAAAACCAATCCAGGATTACGTTGTTTATCCGCATCTTTTGAGACGACCTCCTCAAAATTTTCACCTCAACTTCAATTTATCACCAAAAGGTTAATTTTGTGTTAATTCCCATTCACAATCATAAAAAGATTGTATCTCATATCTATACTCCAAGACTGGTAAATGCAATTTAACGTTGAGTTTTTTATTAAACGAAAACCCACGCAATAAAGAAAATTTTCCTTAGTTAAAAACCTCTGTTTTTAAATAGCATTGCCGTTGGCAAAATTCCCTTTACTAAGAATAGAAATTTGTTATCGTTGTATAATAAAACCGCTTAGCCTTCTATTTAGGCCAAGTATATACAACGTCATACCTAAAAGCGTTACATTTTGTTTATATATCACTTTCTCATCTAGCGCGGTATGTAAGATTGACGTTAAAATCGTTTTATTTAGCCATTTTATGTGCTTTTGCCATACGCAGATGATACCAGCCCCCTACACAGTCAAGGGGAATTGCGATGCTGGCATCCGCAATCCCCCCTTGCAATAGTCTATTTTGTTGTGTTTTTCAAAAAGCCCAAATCCTCTAGCCAGTCATCAATTTCATGCGTGGTATTTGCACCGCCACTTCCAGAAACTACCAGTGGTTCGAGCACCTCGGCATCTTTTGCAGTTTCACGCATATCTTCAGGAATGGAGCACCGACCACTTCCGCCATGTGTTATGAACGGAATGATAGTCTTTCCAGAAAAGTTTCCACCTTTTAAAAATGCCTTGACGGGCACTGCCATCTTCGACCACCAAACTGGGGTACCAACAAAAACAATGTCGTAATTGGATACGTCAACATCCTCCTTCAATTCTGGAGTGGTGTCTTTTTCCAACTGTTCCTTCGCTACCTTCGTCAGTTCCTCGTAGTCGCTTGGATAAGCCTCTTTCGTCTCCAGTTCTTTGATATCGCAGTTTAGCTTTGACTGAATTTGTTTGGCTATACCTTCAGTGTTGCCACTTACGGAATAGTAAACGACTAGCGTCTTCTTTCCTGAATTATCAATCTTCCCCAGACCTTCTTTCATATCATCTGCAAAGGCTGTACACACAAATGCTACAGCAGCAAATGCGGTAAAAATTTTCGAAATTGCCTTCATCATTTGCATCATCTCCGAAATTCATCGCATAAGTCTATTTTACCTTAAAGTCCATGTTGACGTTCAGCACGGCTGTCTGGTCAATTGACGAACTGCCCCCCCAATTGTATTCATCATCGCCACCTTTTGGATCTTTAAATCTCATATAGCTGTATGAAACTGACGGAGTTCCGAAAATTGTACCCCCAGAAGCCTTCACCATTTTTTCGGCTTTTTCCTTTGCGTTTTCTATGGCTTTTGCAATAAGTCTTTCTTCAATCGGCTTGCGATCTTTTATTCTGAAAATGTCATTCCATCTATCTCGCGATATAGCAATTCCCATATCCGCCAAGTTTTCTGATGCTTTGAATGCTCGCTGAGCCGCATCCATTTTTTGCGTTTTTATTTCGTACTTTTGTGAAATTGTATAAACCTCTTTTCCTTCTTCAGTTTTTCTCTGACTTAATTCACGAGGTCTCACGATATAATCCTCATTGCGAACGAGCCCTTCTTTATCAAACATTGCCACAATCTCATGCTTTGCCGTTTTCACTGACGATTTCACGTCATCAACCTTATCACCTGACAGCGAATATTCGAAATTCCAGCAAAATAGATCTGACTTCACCAACTCTTCAGCTTCACCCTGAACCGAAATGTTGGAAAACGTTCGACCATCGAAAGCTTGTTTGCCGATGAGTATACAACCAGCCAACACGCACCCCCCGACTATAATCGAGCCAAAAACTACTTTCATTTTATCTCCCCAAAGTTATCCTCCTAGTACCAGACTGCCACGAACATACATCGGCGTCAAGAAAAAATTTTTATGCACCAGACAGAGAGTAATTCTTTCGAGTGATTAGTCTTTCATGAAATTAACCAATTTTCGCAAATTGAATTCAGATACGTATGTGTATACGACGGGGACGATAAAGATCGTGAATACCGTGCCAACAACCATACCACCAACGATGACTGAGCCCAAAGGGATACGAATTTCACAACCAGCACCTTTGGCAAGAGCCAATGGTAAGGAGCCGAGAACCATAGCGAAGGTCGTCATCAAAATAGGTCGAAGGCGCATATTCGCAGCCTCTTTGATGGCTTGGCGGATCGTTCTCCCCTTTGAAACCAGCTTGTTCGCGAAATCGACAATGAGGATACCGTGCTTGGTAATGAGACCAACAAGTGTCAAGAAACCTATATTCGAAAACATATTTATCGAGCCTCCGATGCAAGAGAGCGTCAATATACCACCAACAAGCGTCAGGGGAACTGTTAACATTATGATGAAGGGATCCTTCCAGCTTTCGAATTGAGCCGCCATAACGAGGTATATGAAGCTCAAAGCGAGGACGAATATCAGAGCCATTGTGTTGGACTCGGTTAAGAAGCGTTTGGTTTCTTCGATAAATTCAACAAATACGTCGTCCGGCAAAGTTTTGTGTGCAAGATCGCGTATAACATTCACAGCATCGCCGAGAGACGTCGAATTATTCAGGACAGCGAGGACGGTGTTAGCGCGTGTCCTGTTGTAGCGACTAATGGAGACAGGTCCAGAACGGGCGTATACGTTGATCAATTCAGCTATTGGAATGAGTAATTCCTCCTTGTCTGTATAAGTCTTCACGTATATGTCGGTCAGTTGATCAGGGGAACGCTTGAAGTTTTCGTCAATTTCAACAAAAACATCATATATCTTGTTATCTTTTTTAAATTTTGTTGGGACATTTCCTTGTATAAGTCCGGAGATGGTGTCAGAAATTGTCCGAGGTTCGATCCTCAGAAGAGCGGCTTTATCGCGCAAGACCTCAATGATATAGTCCTCCGCTTCGTTCTTTGTGGAAGACCTTACCGTTTGGATTATGCCGCTTTGATAAAGTTCAGAAATGAATACATCAGACAACTCACGCAATTCACGATGCGACTTATTCCCTCTTATGACGAAAACAACGTACCGAGAGCTATCGTCACCACCGCCACGTCCGGAGCTGAAACGTACATCGATGCCCGATACCTCGTTGCTTTTTTCGACAATTTCCTTCATGACTTCGTCCGTAGTCTTTCCGCAATTATCCTTCACCATAGCCACGCCTTCGAATGACGGGTTGGTGATAACATACTCTCGAGCTTCAATATACGGACTTTCGCCCACTGCTTTATCTATTGCATTGACATAACGTTGAGTAAATTCCAAGGTAGAGGTTTGTGGGGCGTGCCCTTCATAGCTGAACATTCCGACATCTTGATAAGGCTTCTGCTCAGACGGCATAAAAACATAAACAAAATAACCAAACCCCGAAAATGCCAAAGCAATTGAAAGAGCAAGTCTGCGTCGTTCCAGTACCCAATCGAGAAACCTTTCATAACCCATTTCGATTCGCTTTATGTAATCCGAGGCGTCGAGTTTTGACAGGAACAGTCGAGCAATAGCGAAGTAACGGTTGGACGTGAATATGGTTGGTGTTTCACGTTCCTTTTCAATGAGCGTTCGCGAACACATCATAGGAGAAAGTGTAAGCGCAACAAAGCCCGAGAGGAGAACGGCACCGGCAAGAGTTATGGAAAACTCTTTCAGATACTTCCCGGTTTCACCTTGAGCAAGAGCGACCGGAGCATACACAGCGCAGAGGGTGAGGGTCATTGCAATGACTGCAAAACTAACCTCCTTTGTTCCCTCAATAGCGGCATTCAACGGAGATAGTCCCTTTTCTATATGCTTATAAACGTTTTCCAAAATAACGATAGCATCATCGACAACAAGACCTATTGCAAGCACCATACTCATCAGAGTCATACTGTTTATAGTGAAGCCGCAGAGATACATAATAAACAGAGCTCCAATGAGTGAAATTGGTACGGTAACAAGAGGAATAAGGGCGGCTCGGAAAGAACGCAAGAAGACGAATACAACCAGAACGACCAGCAGGATAGCCTCAAAGATCGTGTGGTACACCTCGTGCAGCGAGCGTTCGATAAACGTCGTACTGTCGTAGGCTATGCTGAATTTGATATCCGCAGGGATTTGTGTTTTCAATTCATCGTATTTTTCCTTGATGCCACGGGCAACCTGTATAGGGTTAGCAGAAGTTTGAGAGATAACCGAGAGTGTAACGACCTTTTCGCCGTTAAACCTTGCAAGTACACGTTTATTGCTATTGTCTAACTTTGCACTTCCTACGTCTTTTATTTTCACAATTTTGTTGTTTCGCGTAACGATAGGTATCTCGTTGAATTCCTCAGCATTTTGCAGATCAGCGATAGTCGTAACGACGTACTCTCGATCTTTGTTGACGATTTTTCCTGCCGGACTTTCAACGTTTTGCTTTTTCAGAGCATTCATCACGTCTATGACAGTCAGGTTGTAGAACGCCATCAGTTGAGGATCAAGAGAAATGAGCATTCGGTATTCACCGGCTCCATACACGTCGATCCGAGCAACCCCCGGCACAGCCTCGAACGTATGGCTTATTTCATTCTGTGCATAAGTGAAAAGCTCACTCTCTGATAGCCTTGAGCTGACCATAGCAAGCGACATTATCGATTTTTCATTTGACCCAGCCTTAGTCAAGATCGGTTCCTGGGCGGCATCAGGGAAGCGGTCTCGCCACTTGCTGAGACGATCGCGTATGTCGTTCGTTGCAGATTCAAGATCACGACCTTCGGCTATTTCAATCGACACTTCGCTGTTTTCGCTATCACTCTTTGACTGTATGCTTTCAATACCTTCAATTCCAGCAATAGCCTCTTCAATGATACGAGTGATTTGGTTTTCTATAATCTCAGGTCCCGCGCCATGGTATGTCATTTTCACGGTAACGTGATTTTTCTCCATCTTCGGGTACTGTCGCACCTGCAACCTGTCCCCAGTGACAAGCCCCAGTAAAACAACAATCAGTGTCAAGACCCAGGCGAAAACCGGACGTTTTACGCAAACTTCGGAAAGAGACATTATTCAGCCTCCGCAGGTTCAGCATTCACCACATTATCAGCAGGGGAATCACTTTCAGCGGACGATTGTTTTTTTCTGAAAAATTCTTTGACCTTATTCCAAAAACCATTTTTTTTGACATTGTCGGTGGCAGCTGATTTTTCTGCATCCGTAGTGGAGGCATCAGAACTCGTCTCGTTCTCGGAATCCTCAGTATTTTTGGTAACGTCTTGTCCTTCTTCATCAGGCTTTTTCTTCGCTTTTTTCCCGTCTTCTTCAAATTCCAGTTTATTCAAAATTTTCACACGGCGACCTTCACCAAGTTTCAACTGCCCCGTAGTAACTACTATATCGCCCTCCTTAAGACCAGCTAATATCTCAACACCGTTTATGTCCTTCGCACCGGAAAGAACCCGCTTGCGGTAAGCTCGATTTTTTTCATCAACAATCCATACAAACTCAATCGACCCCTCTCTATCGAGAGCATCTTCATCAATCAATACGACGTTACTTTTCTCACCAGTAACCAATTTCACATTTGCGAACATACCGTGTTTCAGTGCCCCATGCTTATTTGGAACAACAGCACGAACAAGCAGACTGTGGTTTTTCGTATCAATTTCCGAATCTATGGCATCGACGACACCAGGAAACACTCTTTCGGTAAAAGCATCTACGAAGATTTCAACGTTTTGTCCAACAGCAACATCATTGATATATTTCACAGGAACGCTAAATTCAACGCGAACCACGGAGTTGTCAACTATATCAACCAATTCGGTGTGTTGTTGAACGATATTGCCCGGTGTAACCGACCCCTTCATAATCCCGATAGTTCCATCAAACGGAGCGTGTATAACCGTACGTGAAAGCTGATATTCAGCGCTATCTAACTGAGCCTTTGCACCCTGCATTTGGGCAAACGCCTCGTCATAATTCTTTTTTGATCCGACCTTTCCTTTAAACAGCTTATCAACACGATCAAATTCGGCCTTTTTCAAAGTATATTCAGCCGCGTATTTTTCTCTTTCAGATTTATACAACGTGTCCTCGAATTTTATCAGGACATCACCTTTTTTAACCTGTGTACCCTCAGTGAACAATATCTCAGATATTTTGCCCGGAATTTCAGACTTTATGACAACCTCTGCATTAGCCTTCAGAGTGCCTATAGACTTTACTTCACGTAATGTCGTACCCAACACAGCTCGCCGAGCCTCAATGCCGATAAGGCGATCCATCCCCATAGACGGTTCCTCTTCTGCCTCAGATTGAAGAATGATGCGGCAAACACCTTTCACAGCAGGGCGCATGGAGGCAATTAAGACGAAGACACCGAAGCAAGCCAGCAGTAAGAGCCCTAGACGTATTTTGAAATCACCGCGGTTTTCACGAGCATCTTTCTCTACACTCACGATGAAGGACTGCAGAAATTTCCAGCAGGCTTTCAGTATTTTCTCAATCTTGAACCACATAGCGCTTCGCAAAAACCAATAACCTCGCCGCCAGCCCTTATTCTATCACAACACCCACCTCACAGCCAGATATCGCCCGAAAGGGCAGATAAGCGGGAATTTTTTACCCCCCTGTAGCAGAATGAGAAAAGATGACGCGCCTTGCCCCGCTTATTCTTGCCACGCTTATTATATCGGGAGTTCAGCTGCGGGTTGGATAGTGGTTTAAGGAAATATCTCGGTAGTAGATTTTCGAATGTTTCCAGCGGCATGCGAAAATGTGGAAGCTTTCGGATAGTTGATTTAGATATGTGTTGTCATTCGCTTGATGGCGTATTGGTACTGGACAAGCCTGAGGGACGAAGCTCTGCATTCGTCGATTTCCTGTGCAAAAAAATACTTGGCGTCAAGAAGATAGGGCATATAGGGACGCTTGATCCATTTGCTACAGGAGTTTTGCCTTTGGCACTGAACGCTGGAACGAAGGCGATACCTTACATAAAGTCAGGACGAAAGGTCTACGATTTCGAGGTTCGCTTTGGCATAAAGACTGATACTGCCGACAAAACTGGATGCGTTGTGAGCACGTCCGGTATCATTCCCAGCGCGGCTCAAATTGAGGCAGTACTGCCGCGCTTTATAGGCGAGATTTCACAAACGCCTCCTGCTTTTTCTGCCATAAAAGTTGGGGGCAAGCGGGCGTATGATCTTGCAAGACATGGGAAGATCCCAGCGATAAAACCGCGAGTAGTCAATGTGTTTGATCTCAGACTGCTGGCAAGCTCTCCCGAATACAAACTGAGAGCGGAGGTATCTCCCGGGACATACATACGAGCGTTAATCGAGGATATAGCCACTGCATTGGGAACGGTTGCCCATGCGTCATCGCTTCGACGAATACAGGATGGGCGTTTTTTGCTGTCGCACAGCATTTCTCTTGACGCACTGCAGGAAAGGCGAAATAATCTAGGCGGCGTTTTGATTTCGCTCGAAGATGTACTGGACGACATCCCTGTTATCTCCGTATCGTGTCAGGACGCGGAAGGCCTGCTGTTTGGTCGGTGCGTGAGAGTTGATTTTTCCGGGGATTATGGGGTTTATCTCGCATCTGCTGAAGGAGGTTTTTTGGAGATTGTTGATTACAAGAAGAGTGCTACGAACTCTGGTGGCATCATCAATCCGAGGAAGTTGTTAAGGAAAAATTGGAAAGGAGAATGAGATGTCGATAACATCTGATAGAAAGCAAGAACTTATTAGTGAATACGCCTTGCACGAAAAAGACGTTGGATCGCCAGAGGTACAAGTTGCGATTTTGACGGAGCGTATCAAAAACCTTACGGCGCATATGAATTTTCACAAGAAGGACTTTCATACAAGGCGCGGTTTGCTCATTTTAGTGGGAAAAAGACGTCGTTTACTGGACTACCTCAAAGCTGTCGATGAGTCGAGATATCAGAATTTGATTAGACGGCTTGAATTGCGTAAGTGATGTCTGACGCGTTCGTTTTCCCTGGGCAGGGCTCTCAGAGCGTCGGTATGGCGTCGGCATTTACAAGTGCCTACAAGGTCGGCGCTGATACGATGGCAGAAATAGAAGATGCTCTGTCGTTCAAGCTGTCTGACTTGATTGAGAATGGCTCTATAGAAGAACTGACAAAAACCGAGAATGCTCAGCCTGCGATATTTGCTGTCAGTATGATTTGTGTTCGTATTTTGGAAAAGGAGTACGGGTACGACTTCTCCAAACGCTGTAAATATCTTGCTGGACATTCGCTCGGAGAGTACTCGGCTCTTTGCACTGCTGGGGTGTTTTCTTTGGCTGATGCTGCGAAGATAGTTCAACTTCGCGGTCGGGTTATGTCCAACGCTTTTCCTGAACGTGAAAAATGCGCTATGGTTGCACTTCTCGGTGTTGGGGTAGGTGATGTTGAACCTCTGCTCCCTTCGGAAAATGTTGAAGAAAACGAAGTTTGCGTCATCGCAAATGATAATTCTGATACTCAAGTTGTCGTGAGTGGCTATCGAAAATCTGTTTTGAATTTTGTCAAATTGGCAAAATCTAAGCTCTCCATAAAGATGGCTATTGAACTGAACACAAGCGGTCCTTTTCATAGCTCTCTGATGGGAGAGGCTTCGTTGAAATTTGACCAAGCATTGTCCGCGTTCATTCCACAAGACTTCAAGGTACCCGTCATAATGAATTTGTCTGCAAAGCCTCTTTGTTCGAAGGAGCAGGTTTCCGAGTATATGATCAAGCAGATGTGTAGTCGCGTACGCTGGCGTGAAACTACGCAACAATTGGTCGATGATACGGAAATTGACCAGGTAGTCGAGGTCGCTCCGGGGAGAACCTTGTCCAAGATGTTGACGCGATCATTTCCTGATGCCAAAGTTTTGGCTCTCGATAGTGTCAGTGAAATCGAAAAATTTATAAATTCTAAGTGAGGAGAGAATATGCTGTTTTCGCTTGATGGACTGCGTGCGCTAATAACGGGCGGCGCAGGTGCGATTGGAAAGAAAACTGCCGCAGAAATGTTGAAACAGGGCGCAGAAGTCGTTATAGCTGACGTTCGCCAGGATGCCTTGGATACTGCCAAGGAGGAGTTGTTATCTGCTACTGGAAAGATTGTTGAAACGATCAACTGCGATTTGCTAGATACCAAAAAGACACGTGAGCTTTTCTCTGCTGCTGAAGAGCAGTCTGGACAGATTGATATATTGGTCAACAATGCCGGTATCGACCGCGATAAGCTGTTTATGAAAATGAGTGAGGACGATCTAGATATCGTTATGAATGTCAACTTACGAGCTGCATTCACTCTCACAAAGGCTGCTGTTATGGCTATGTCTAAACGAAAGTTTGGTCGCATCATTAGCATTTCATCTGTAGTTGGCTTCACAGGAAATCCGGGACAGGCAAATTATTGCGCCAGTAAGGCTGCTCTTGTCGGTATGTCGAAGGCTGTTGCTCTCGAGTATGCAAAACGTGGCATTACCGTTAATTGCGTTGCTCCAGGGGTTATAAAGACGCCTATGATTGACGTACTCAGTGATGAATCAAAAGAAAAATTCCTTTCGAAGATTCCGCTGGGATATATGGCTGATCCTGTGGAAGTCGCGTATGCAATATGTTTCTTAGCATCACGCGAGACTTCTTACATTACAGGACAAACGCTTCACGTCAATGGCGGCATGTTCATTGGGTAGGATACTTGAATGCTGAGGAATACCGTCATAATAGGCTCAGGCCCCGCGGGGTTAACCGCTGCGATATACCTCGCTCGCTCTGGAATGGTGCCTGTGGTAATCTCAGGAGAAAAACCGGGGGGACAATTGTGCAACATGGACGTTATCGAAAACTTCCCTGGCTTTGAGGCGATAAATGGTGCCGAACTTATGGTGCGTGTACTTACGCAGGCTGAAAAATTGGGCACTGAGTTAGTCTATGAGACCGTGCAGCGTGTCGTTAAAAACGGGGACACCTTCGAAATATCGCTGTCCTCTGGAGAAACATTGCAATCGCGGACGGTTCTTGTTTCTACGGGTGCACGGCATAAACATCTCGGCGTTCCCGGCGAAAAAGAGTTCACTAACAAAGGGGTATCGTGGTGTGCAACTTGCGATGGGGCACTTTATCGCGGGAAAAAAGTTGCTGTTGTTGGAGGGGGAAATACTGCAGTTGCTGAGGCATTGTTCTTATCCCATATAGCCGAGAAGGTATATTTAATTCACCGGAGGGATACATTGCGTGCCGAGGAGGTTATGCAGAAAAAGCTTTTTGGTACGGGCAATGTTGAGTGTGTTTGGAACGAAGAGGTCTCTGAAATCTTAGGCGATGATCGCGTTAACTCCGTTAGGTTGAAAAATTCTGGAAAATCGTTGTCCGTTTCTGCTGTCTTCATTGCTGTTGGCACTTCCCCATCTTCGGAGATATTTAATGGAATTTTGAAACTTGACCCGGAGGGATATATCGTCGCCACAGAGACGGAAACCTCTGTTCCGGGAATTTTCTCTGCCGGCGATGTTGTTAGTGGATCTGTCAAACAGGCTGTATACGCTGCTGGTCAGGGGTGCCTTGCCTCTCAACGTATTGAAAAATACCTCGGATGCAGGTGAGCTCCTCGGAGGTAATATGACGCCGCAAGATAAACGAAACGTAGATACTGTAAAGAATTCGATAAAGCTCATAAAGGATTTCGTAAAATTTGACGAATCTCGTGCCAAAGCCGCGGCGCTCGAACAGCAATCGGCTATGCCGGATTTTTGGGATAATGCTGACTCTGCCGTTCAGGTTATGAAAGAGAAGGATCGCTTGAATGAGACTACGGCTCCTGTTATGCAGCTTGAGACAAAACTGTCCGAGCTTGTTGAGTTGATGGAACTTGCAGAAGCTGAAGGTGATGAAACCTTGGTTTCGGAGCTGAGCTCATCTCTGGAAGAGCTAGCTGAGCATTCGGTATCTTTGCAAATCGAATCCATATTGAGCGCGCCTCACGATGCCGCGAATTGTTTCCTTGAAATAAATGCGGGTGCTGGTGGTACGGAAGCTCAAGATTGGGCTGAGATGTTGGCTAGAATGTACGCCAGGTGGGCTGAAAAGCGCGGATACAAAATGGAAATTACGGACAAAGACGACGGCGAAGAAGCCGGCGTAAAGTCCATAACCCTCCATATCAAAGGACAAAAAGCATATGGCTGGCTGAAGAAGGAGTCGGGCGTTCACCGCTTGGTTCGTATATCGCCTTTCGATGCAAATGCTCGTCGCCATACCAGCTTTGCCTCGGTTTCTGTTACCCCGGAACTTGATACCTCCATCGAGATTGAGATAAATGACGCAGATTTGCGGGTGGATGTTTATCGGGCTTCGGGTGCCGGCGGTCAGCACGTGAACAAGACGGAAAGCGCCGTCAGAATTACGCATATACCTACGGGGATAGTTGCTGCGTCGCAGATTGATAGATCGCAGCATCGCAACCGCGAGATTGCTATGAATATGCTGAAGTCGAAGTTATACGCTTTGAAGCTGAAGGAGCAAGAAGAGGCGGTCGCCGCGGGGCAGAATAAGACGGATATTGCATGGGGAAACCAGATACGTTCATATGTGTTGCAACCGTACCAACTTGTGAAGGATGCTCGCACCGGCACGGAAAAAGGTGATGCTGCCGCAGTCCTCGATGGCGATATCGACAAATTCCTCGAAACAGCTATCGCAAAGCTTTAAGGTGCACGTCCCGGAAATGAAAATTTAGATAGGAGGGCAAGCTCACGAGCATCCATTACGATTTCTTTAGTGGCACAAACACCTCGTCGATCTTTTTCAGGAGGACTGGGCGCAGAACTTCCATCGCTCCGCGGTTGAGTGAACGCAGTTTTTCGGCATTGCTTTTGATAATCGCAACCAGTATTAGAAACTTATCTTTATAACGGTAATAAGGCACTTTATCAATTTCAGCGAATTTTGAATCATATATACATTCACTATCGTTCTTGCTCTTAGCATTTTTAATATCTTTGTCTCTTTCTGTCAAAAGCTGTTTCACGTATCTTTTTATATCTTCAAAATTATTTTCTATGATTATTTGGCTTGTATTGCGAAAAGTCTTCAAATCATTTTCAAATCTATTTTCATCAATCTCTTTATGCTTTTTTAATTCTGCAATTTTTGCACCAAGTATTTTTAGCAAAAATGCTTTCCCCTCTTCGGTAGTGCAAATGGTATCCGGACTGGTGGTAGAAACCTCGACATTTTTGGCCATTCCAAAGAAAAGTCCGTCGCATTTAGGAAATTTTTCACAATTTTTCGACATAACCTCGAGTTCCTTTATATACTCCGGCAGCTTTGGAATAAGTTTTCTTATTGAAAACGGACAGAGAGATCCACGTTCTAATGCTAGCTTTGCCTCTTTAGTTTCCTCAGCAAGAATTTTCTGCAAAAAATCTTCGTGAGGTGAAAGGTCAAACCAACTATCGTATCTTCCAAACAGAAAATACGATTTATTTTTATCAACATTTTTACCACTCAAGATATCACTTGTAGTAACGATTTGTGCATTGCAAACTTTTGACTGCCAATCTTGATATAACTTAATCTCGGCATCTTGACGCAAAATACGTTGTTTTTCTTCGATAAAGCATACATCCCGGTATTTCGATTGGTTCTGCAGCGTAGTATTCAAGGTTTTCTTCAACCATTCATCGTCGTTTTTCCGTTCTTTTATCCAGCTAGATGACAAAAGTCCCTTATACCGCTTAAATAGTTCTCTTACTTCAGTTTCAACTTTTTCAAGCTCGCACAGAAGCCTGTCTATCGTTGTCAAACGTTCCTCCACACGGAGAGAAGCACGATATTTCATATGGAAGCAATAAAAAAACATTTCATCCTCACGGCTTCCTCCCAAATAGCGTATATGCTCGTAACCAAGATAACGGCTTGCGTAAACGTAATTCTTTTTGCCATTCGATAATACTTTTAACGTGTCGGGAATACCATTGCGATAGTACCTTTTCTTCACAAAATAGTCATGCTTATGTAAATCCCCAGTACCAATATCCACCGGCTTCGTAAACTCCACGTAGCC
>JAFUUW010000047.1 GCA_017471265.1 Alphaproteobacteria bacterium | reverse complement strand
GATGCATGTTGATGGTGGCGTGGTGCCCCGTGCAGCTGTTCATCCGTTCGAAGGAGGGGATGTCGTGCTGCTGATGTGAGCAATTGTAACTTTGATTTTTCCGCTGTGATAGTCCCTCCGCTCCCTTGCCGTATTGGGGGAAAAGGAGTAGCATGTCCATACGATCTGGTTCTGGTTGGCTTGGAGTGGCGTTATGTTTCGTTTGGTACTTTCGCTGTTTTTCTCGGTTTTCTTCCTGGGATATACGAACGGTGCTTCGGCTAGCTCTGCTCTGTCAGGATGCGAGAAGGATCCTTATGTCGTTTTGGTCGTAGCGGGATTGACGGA
Organism: Alphaproteobacteria bacterium; assembly: GCA_017471265.1. Lineage (GTDB taxonomy): Bacteria > Pseudomonadota > Alphaproteobacteria > RUG11792 > RUG11792 > RGIG4847. The sequence continues at coordinate 8,396 of JAFUUW010000047.1, read as the reverse complement.
GAATACAGGGGCTAAGACCTTCCGAGATATTGTCGTTCGGTTTACGGATGTTCCGTTGTTATCCACGGATATGCAAAGCAAAATGCACACCTTTTCTGACGTAATTGACGGATTGATCTCGGGAGACGAAGCGAAAGAAAATGATGCCTTGATGGCGCTTTCAGACAGTTATTCCCGTTGCTTGGCACGGGGAGAGAATGACGCGCTGGCTTCAGCACTGATCGATATAACAAATTGCCGTGAAGCACTGGGTGAAAGAGTGCTAGTGAAATCGACTTCCGAAGGTTTTTCCTATTCAGGCAATCTCATAAGCTCTCCGTATCCCCTGTTCTTCGTCGGGACTGTATCTGAGAAGGAGGAAAAAGAGACAGCATACATAATAGAGCTGTTGACTTCGGATCTGACTGCCGAAGTTGCCGGGAAGATGAGCGCAAAATTTGCACAAAAGTATTCTGACAGTGCGCTTGCTGCCTTGAGGCTTGATATAAGTTCCAGGGATAGCGAAATCGAGTTATGGAACCAAATAAATGCCACTTGGCTGCAGCTAGCTTTGCTGAGCAAAAAGCTCGGTTCCAAAGGCATCGAGTACATTATCTCTGAGACGCCAAAAGATTGCAAAGTAGATCCTTTGACCGGCTTTCCGGAATTTTTTAAATTCCTCAAAAATGTGAAATTCGAAAAGGAAATTATCGATACAAAGAAATTGATTTCATATTTCGCAAGTCTTGATGTGATGTGCAAATCATACAAGACCATAGTCGAGAAAGGGGGACAAGAGATACAACAAAAGCGCGAGCAGCTCGCAGCAAACCCTGTGTATAAGTTTTCCGAAAGTATCCTTCGTAAATTTCGAGATATGCCCGACTTTTCCAATCTATCGGCTGAATTTGAAAAAAGCTTGAAGGTTGGGAAATGGATTGTTCATTCAACGGAGAAAAGTGAAACTGACAACGAACTGACAAAATTGAAAGAGGCGTTCGCGACTTGGACGCCGAATGATATGGGGGAATATTTCCGATTGAAAGAAGAGCTGAGATCTTTCCGGCTCTCGCACGATAAGTTTTCGGAAGCTGATGATATGTTGATAAAATTTTTGGTTGCTCCGTACCACAATTTTCTGACTGGATGCGAACGCATTTTGCTGATGAAATTTACACATTTCTTGAAGCTGCAGTTCAATTGAAGTTGCACATTGAGGGAGAGAGTGAAGAGCGAACGAGATACGGAAGATATAGTTTGGGAGAGAATTAAGCCTCGGGGGGGCGTACGACGTCCACAAACAAGGCTATATAGAGCGAAATAGCCGGTTGTACGATGTACTTGCCGAAGCAGGTGGCAAGCCAGCAAAATGTGCCTTGGATGATTTTCCTCAGGGCGGAAACGGTAATGGTAAGCCTGAGTTTATAGTTACCTTCACAGAACGCTACGATACTATACTTGTTTATGAGTGCAAGAAATCTGTAAAGAAACACTCGTCTGAAAACTTTGATCGTCCAAAAGACTATGCCGTAGATGGCGTCCTCTATTACGCCAAGTTTTTGAAGGGTGGAAAGAGTTTCGAGTAAGTGCGTTGTTTCTTTGTGAAACGATTGAACCTCTATCAAAAACTAAACATGGTACTTTCCCATACGTAACCCGAAGTGCCTAAAATAACGGTGTAGTCGATTTTGTTTCCGATGAAGGATCCCCCGTCAATGCTGGAAATTGTATTACTATCGGAGCTGAGGGACGTATCGCTTTTTGCCAAGACAAGCCTTTTGTGGCTGGAGTAACCACATTGAGAAATGATAAACAAATATAGCGCTTTGTTCATTGTTCTTGTATTAAATGTGTGTGGTCGTTCTAGAAAACTGAGTGTAACAAAAGAAAAACCATCAAACTCCCGGCAACACGCGATGGTACGCCTGATTGGGAGTTTATGGAGAATTACATAAAGAAGCTCTCCTACGGCGATTTGATCTAAATTGCCAGAAAGCAAGTGCAAAAAAAACGCTACACTGTAACCGAGCAATTATATGATGTTGTCGTGAAAATACTGTAGCAAAAACTTGGTTAGTATTAAAAATTTTAAAAGTCTCGTGTTTTTGATTGTTTATTCATTTATACAGATAATTACCTGCACCTTAGCAATATCAAAATGTTTTATTTTCAAAACGTGAGGGGGTGAAAAATTCTCGTATTTAGGCGAACGCTTTAGTCTTACATAAGGTATGACGTAGGAGATAATTCACATAATGTATACGATGGTAAAATGCTACACTATATTATACATAATATAGTGTGCTATACATTGATATTATCGAAGATATATACAAGTGATAAGAAAGGTATGTTATACCAACCAAAAATATAATAGGCAGAAATGCAGAACCCGATCACATATGTATGCCGAGCTTGGTGCTTCAGCATCGAAGATCTTACATATATAGGTACAGAAGAGTAGTAGGAAACTGCAGAAAAAATTCCGCGGCCTAAAGAAGAGATACAGAAGTAATATTCGTACAAATAAATGTAAAGGACATACAAAAAAAATATATAGAGAATAAGCGGAACATCACAAATACGATAATTTTAGAATTTCCAAGTTCTAAGAATTTACTCTTCTAGCCCACTTTCCGAGAGTGGTCTAGAACTACCGGCTTCCAGCCGATAGAGTATCTACTTGCCGACCGCGGCTACGATGCATTATAGGTAATAAATTATGCCTTGTCATAAAAAATGCAAGTTGTTATATCGCCGAAAAAGAATTACAAAAAAATACAACCACAAAATTATATAAATATGGAGATCTGATTAAAAATACTTTTTTATACCTTAAGCGATAGCGTGGTATTTCCCTAGATATTTAAAAAAACACTTTTTATTTTTTTAAGTTATCATCAAGGTTTACTGCGTTTTTCTTTGACTTAGCGTTTAATATTTTTATGAAAACAATGTCTAGTCAAAGGTTAAAAAATTGATCCAACAAAAAATTTTTGACGGTAAAAGCTATTCTAGCTATCGACGAAGTATCATCGGGCAGCCCATCACATACCAGCTAGAACATGCCTTATCCGAAGGCTCTTTTCCCAATCCACCGTTCCTGTGGATAACTCTGTGGAGAAATGAAAAATGAACTTTTAAACCTCCTGTGATTTCGGCGTTTTTGCATCTTTGCTCAAAAATTGAGCATTAGCAAAAACCTTGGAAAACCAATCATTAAGAGAAAATTTTAAAAATTTTTTCACGTAGCATATTTTTCTTGCTAAAAAAATTTTCGTTCGTACGGGGTGTTGATATTTTTTGACAAAATCTCCATTTTTGATACCTCATACCGCACCCTTTGGGTGCGGTAATTACTTTTCTGACTTGGGTGCTCACTCCCCCTTCAAATCCTCTTGACGCAGGCGGATGTTAGAGTTACACTGGATGCAGGGTGTGGTTTTTGGTGGCGTATGAGTACGTCCTTTGTTAGGTCTTCGGACGTTAAGCGGAAGTGGATTTTGATCGACGCGAAGGGTGCAGTTTTGGGCAGGATGGCGGTCATTATCGCAAACATACTGCGTGGAAAAAACAAGCCCTGCTTTACTCCAAACGCTGACTGCGGAGACAACGTCATTGTCGTGAATGCCGATAAGGTTGCCTTAACCGGCAAGAAGTTGAACGATAAGAAGTTCTACTGGCACTCGGGGTATCCTGGCGGGATCAAAAAACGCAGTATGAGGCAGTTGATGGAAGAACCACGTGGTGATCGTATGATCAGGAATGCCGTCCGGCGCATGATGTCGAAAGGTGTGCTAAGTCGGACTATCCTGTCGAAGTTGAAAGTGTATAAAGGGGCGGAGCATCCGCATGCTGCGCAAAATCCTGAGATTTTGGATATTTCGAAATTGAATAGAAAGAACGTTCGAGGAGTTAGATAGTGGTTGAAGGTGTCAGCGCCAATGTTGGCGAGCCAATTAAGAGAGAACAGAAACTGGATAAATACGGGCGTGCTTACGCTACAGGAAAAAGGAAAAGCTCTGTTTCACGCGTTTGGATAAAGCCAGGCTCCGGGCGGGTTTTGGTAAATGGCAAGGATCAGGAGACATATTTTGCTCGTGCTGTTTTGCGTATGATGATTGGTCAGCCGTTTTTGGTCTCCGATAGAGAGGGGCAGTACGATGTATTTTGCACGGTTTCTGGTGGTGGATTGTCCGGTCAGGCTGGAGCTGTTAGACACGGAATTAGCAAGGCTCTCGATGCTTTTGAACCTGATTTACACAGTGTTTTGAAAAAGGCTGGTTTTTTGACTAGAGACTCGAGGGTGGTGGAACGCAAGAAATACGGGCGTAGGAAGGCTCGCCGGAGATTCCAGTTCTCCAAGAGGTAATTATGTCGTCCCGACTGCGCAATTTCGCAATGCCCCTGGTTTTTCTGGGGGTGTTGCTTTTTGCGTTTGCCTTTGGTGAGGTCATTCCGTCATCCGTCAAATCTTTCCTATACGCGCTCAGCCTTTCCATAAAGGAATGTCTGATTTTTCTTCTGCCTTTCGTTATATTTTCGCTGGTCTTCTGCTCTATATCGAAGTTGGGCGCAAAAGCTATTCGGTATGTGCTGATCATACTGCCCCTCGTCTGCTGTTCAAACTTCGTTAACACAATGTTGTCGTACGTCATATCGGGCGCATCGAATGTAGGAGTATTGCCCGATGCTGTACAGCAGGGAAGTATGGCGCTTCTTCCGGCTTTTTCATTCTCTCTACCACCGCTCATTTCAAATGACATCGCATTGTTTTCTGGTGTTACTCTTGGATTGTTTTGTGGACTTTCAAGGTTGAGTTTAACCGAAAAATTGGCTTCTGCTCTGGAAGGTTTATCCTCAGTATTTTTCAAAATTCTCGTCCCGCTGATGCCATTGTTTGTTGCCGGTACCGCCTTGAAGTTGCAGTATGATGGCGTAATCTCATCGATCTTCGAAAGGTATTTCCCAATACTGCTGATGTTCGTTGCCTCATCCTATGGTCTAGTGTTGCTGCAATTCTTCCTTCTATCTGGGGGCAGGCTCTCGAAGACAGCTCAACGTATACGAAATATAATTCCGGCTCTGGTTACCGCCTTCGGCTCTATGTCCAGTGCTGCCGCTCTCCCACTTTCTATAAAAGCTGCAGAGCAGAATGTTTCTAATGCGGAGAATGCGCGGATAATTGCTCCATCCACTGTGAATATCCACCTGGTGGGCGATTGCTTCTTTATCCCGATGATTGCAATAGCAGTTATGACATCGTTTGGTATGGATGCTCCTTTCTTTGGCACCTATGTAATTTTCGCTTTGCATTTTGTCATAGCAAAGTTTGCCGTAGCTGCGGTTCCTGGAGGAGGTGTTTTGGTTATGCTTCCGATAATGCAAAATTACCTCGGGTTGTCCGCAGATATGCTGGCTCTCGTAACGGCTCTGTACATTCTGTTCGATCCGCTAATAACGACTTGCAACGTTGCAGGTAACGGCGCAATGGCAATAGTTTTCGATAAAGTTACTGGATTGCTGAAGCCAAAGGCTAGCAAGCAATAAGAGTTCCTTTCAGATAGCTTACTCAACCTTGAAGCTTTGGAATGTGCTTTGTCATAGTTGCCTTTTTTAATATTGTATAGCTCAAAGAAAAATACATCAAATGCTGATGACAGATGGAAGAAAGAAGTGTTTTTTAATATCTGGCGGCAATGCAGCTCCACCTTATGAAACGTTGATGCCTAGTGATCTATTCCCCATAAAGTTTGGAGAAATATCGCTATTGCGAACCGGTATGTGTACCCCATTGATAGATGGTCTGTTATTACTAACTTCCTTCATAATAAATTGTATTTTTTATTCCCTCTTTTTTATTATTAATTACGCCTTTCTATTACCATTTCTATTTTTATTGACACTATTTAGTTAGTTTGCCTTGTTTTGTCAAGAGGAAACTTGCTATCAAGCCTGCTAAGTACACAGGAAAACCATCTGATAAAATCTGTCAAGCCAATCTTGCCGGTTTGCTCGCAATCGCAAACCGGCATGTCAGCGTCGCTTACCACTTCTCCGAACCTTTCAACGAAACTACATATATGAATTCGTCAACCTCTTCCAATCAGCATCACCACTCGCTTACCGTACTACCCCGGCGATGTGGGACAGTTCTCCTGACCAGTTTGCTAGCTTTGATTGCAACCTCAAGAATTCCTCACTCTCCGAACCATTAGCTTGTTTTTCAGATCTTGCTTGGTGAACTATCTCTATGAATTCATCGACTTCCTTTTCAAATTCATCGGATGTTTTCAAAGCTTTGGTATCGAAATTTGGAGATAGGATGAAGCTGTCGCATATACCCAGAACCTGTCCAAGATAATCGGTAACGAACGGAATAAATGGATTGGCAATCCTCAAAAACTCAGCAAACACCGCTCCAGCGACGTCGCGTGTTTCCTGGTCATCTCTAAATTTCATAGCCTCCACGAAGAAGTCGCAGAAGGTATCGCGTACAAAGAATTGAATATTACGCGTGGCGAAATCGAAGCGGTACTCAGCCATATTCTGCTTGATCTCATTTTGAAACTTCTTGAGCTTTGCAACGAGCCAATTCGTCAATTTCGAAGTCAACGTGATATCGCTCACCTTCTTGTCAAAAACAATACCCTTGGATTGCAGAAAACGTGCTGCGTTCCATATCTTCGTTATGAAGTTACGGCTGACCTTAACCTGCTCTTTCCCGAACTTCACATCTCGCCCTGGAACGGACAGGAACGCCAATGTAAACCTTAGAGCATCCGCACCAAATTCGTTCTTTAGTTCCAACGGATCGATTACATTTCCCTTGGACTTTGACATCTTCTGCCCTTTTTCATCACGCACGAGGGCATGGATATAGATATCGCGGAACGGCGGCTTTTTCATGAAGTACAAGCTCATCATCATCATACGAGCTACCCAGAAAAATATGATGTCAAAGCCGGTAACCAAAACAGATGTTGGATAATACTGTTTCAACCGCTCAGCCTTCTCAGGCCACCCCAATGTAGCGAAAGCCCAAAGACCAGATGAAAACCAAGTGTCAAGGACGTCCGTTTCGCGTGTCAGTTGTTCCTTCGATACTCCCACTTTTGCAGCGGCAGCTATGGCTTCTTCCTCAGAGCGCTCGACAAATACCTCACCGTTTTTTCCATACCAAGCCGGTATCTGATGTCCCCACGTAATCTGCCGGGATATGCACCAAGGTTCTATATTTCGCATCCAGTCAAAGTATGTGTTTGTCCACTTCTCAGGGAAAAAATGTACTTTACCATCCTCAACAACCTTGATTGCATCCTTGGCAAGCCTCTTCGCATCAACGAACCACTGGTCTGTCAGTCGAGGCTCAATAACTGTACCCGAGCGATCGCCATAAGGTACAGTGTGCGTTATCTCTTCTTCCTTCACGAGAAATCCATCTTCTTTCAACTTCTCGAGCAATATCTTACGAGCTTTCTTGAGGTATAGTCCCCGGACGAATTCCGGCACATACTCCGACGTCATATGCCCGTCTTCATCGATTACCGTGAGCATCTCAAGGTTGTGTCGTTTACCTACGGCAAAGTCGTTGTAATCATGGGCTGGAGTAATTTTCACGCAGCCGGAGCCCTTCTCCATATCCGCATGTTCATCGGCGATAATTTCTATGAGACGACTGGTGTATGGAATAGCAGCCCGCTTTCCGATCAGGTGTTTATATCTTTCATCCTCTGGATGTACGGCAAGCGCCGTATCCCCAAACATCGTCTCAGGTCTGGTCGTTGCAATTGTTATAAACTCATTGCTGTTTTCGATTTGGTATTTTATGTGCCAGAGGGTGCCTTTCTCCTCCTTGTTTACAACCTCTAGATCCGATATAGCGGTTTTAAATTTGGTATCCCAATTGACCAACCGTTTTGCACGGAAAATCAAACCATCTTTGTACAGTCTGACGAAAGCCTCGACAACGGCTTTGCGAAAGCCATCATCCATCGTAAACCTGGAGAAATCCCACGAAGCAGAGCAACCTAACGCTTGCTGCTGCTCAAATATCTTGCCACCAGACTTAGCTTTCCACTCCCAGATCTTCGCGATCAACTCATCCCGAGAAAGTGATTTAGTATCAACACCCTCAGCCTCAAGTTCTCGAGAGACAACCATCTGCGTTGCAATGCCGGCATGATCCATACCAGGCTGCCAGAGCGTATCGTAACCATTTTGTCTGTGATACCTAACAAGGATATCCTGTATGGTGCAATTCAAAGCATGCCCGATGTGCAAGCACCCCGTAACATTTGGTGGAGGCATAAGCACCGTAAAGGCGTCCCCCTTTCCAGATGGCGAAAACTTGCTCAACGTCGACCGATAAACCTCCTGCTCGAATTGAGCGGGATCGTACGTTTTCTCCAGCATTT
>JAFUUW010000046.1 GCA_017471265.1 Alphaproteobacteria bacterium | reverse complement strand
GTCTTTTTTGATGGATTTTTCACAGTCTGAGGGGAAACTCGAACGGCAGAAAATCCACTTTTACTCACAGCTCTTGAAATTGCTTTTATATCCAATTCAATCAAGGCTTCGTTGTATACATCTCCCTGACGGCAATACAGATCTTCCGTCAGCTCCTTTCCCGAAACTCCTGGTATACGCGAATTTACGGACACGTTGTCCAAGGTATAGATATCGCCTTCATCTATGGTGAATGTGAGGACAAATTCCCGCTTATCTGGGGAAAGCTCGGCAACTGCAGAAAGGACTCGAGCATCGGCATATCCATTATCGTGATAGTACTTCGTGATAGCCTGTTTATCTTCAAGCATTCTGTCGGCATCGTATATATCGTCATTTACGAAAAAGCGATACCAACGCTTTACCTTTGAGTACATAACATCCCGTAGTTCCGATGACGAGACTTGGTTGTTGCCGACGAAAACGATTTTTCCAATTCCTGCAGCATCACCTTCGTTGATTTCAAAGACTAAATTCACTCTGTTGTCGGAGAGCTTTATAACCTTCGGATTGACTGAGGCGTTGTATCTTCCCATCTTGCGGTACGTCTCGAGAAGGACTTGCTGTATCTCTTTGATTTTGGCAGGTGAAAGCGTCTCTCGTGAATTCAACTTCGCAGCTTTTTTGATATCTCGGTCGGATAGCTTTGAGTTTCCTTCAAATGATATCTTGTTGATTATCGGGAACTCCTTCACGTGAACCTTCAGGACAGAGCCTTTCATCTCGATGTTGACGTCTTCGAAAAAGCCGGTTTTGTTAAGAGCCTTTAGTGCCTCGTTTATCGTATCGCTGTCGCAATCATCGCCAACTTGTATTGGAAAGTACGTCTCTATCGTCTCCTGCTCAATCCTCTTGCATCCGATATATTCTATTTTTGACACCTTCGTCGCGTAGGCAGTTCCAAGAACGCAACAAAAAACCATACCGAGCAGAATTTTATTTTTCATACGAGCCTCATTTAAAGAAATGTCCTAGCCAACTTTCCAAGCTATCTTTGATGGAGCCAAAGAACTTAAATCCCGAAAGGTCATTCCAAAGACCAAGCAGCATAAGAGCAACAACAGCGAACAATCCCACGCTGAATATGGCACTGACGAAGCGCTTATTGAGCGGGCGACCGATAATCCACTCAATGGCTGAAATCAATATCCCTCCCCCATCCAAAACCGGAATAGGCAAGAGGTTTATGGCGCCCAAGACTGTGGATATCATAGCCACCATCATAATGAAATTGACGAAGCCTGCCTCAGCGCTTGCAGATGAAACCTTGAAGATTGAGACTATCCCTCCAACATTTTTTGTACTCATCTTGTTTGTTGCGATTTTAAACATCGCTTTTATATTTTCAGAAGCAATAAAATACGTCGATGCGACGGCTGACCTGGCGCTTTCCCAAACGGAAACAGCCTTGTATGAAAATCCATTTGGAGATATACCCAAAACCGGTATAGCCTCGGTCTTGCCGTCAATCTCCTTGAACATATTTATATCTATCGTCTGAGTTGTTTCTCCGCGCTTCAGCTCCAACGCCAGCTTCTTTCCGACGGACTTCTTTACTTGCGTAACCAGCTCTTCGAAATCCTTCACAGGGGTATCGTTAGCCTTCGTTATGGCATCGCCGGTACGTAATCCTGACATGTATGCTAGCGAGCTTTCCGATGTTACGGTTATCGTATTGTCATACTCGGGCATGCCGTTAATTGTGGAAAGTGTGAAAAGGACTAGTATCGAGAATATAAAATTAGCGAAGGGGCCTCCAGCCGCAATCAACAGTCTCTGCCACGGTTTCTTGCGATGAGCTGACATACGCTCCATATCCTCTTCCGTATATCCAGCTGGAATAACTTCCTTTACACTGGAGGCATCGGAATCCCCAAACATACGAACATAACCGCCAAGAGGATATAGAGAAATGCGCCACTCAGTACCCTTGCTATCTTTCCTGGAGAATAGGGTCGTGCCAAATCCGAACGAAAATACCTCGCAAAAAACGCCGTTAAGTCTGGCTATGACAAGGTGCCCAAGCTCGTGTACGACCACCACAACGCCCAAAAGAATTATAAAGGTCAGCAAAGAGAACACCAACGCCATTCACAACTCGAAAACACAACCAGCCGTAAATGAGAATATCACACAAAAATTTGTTAACAAATCGCAAATTTGTTAAGCACAAGACCTCCGACGTGGTGGAGGCAAGTTGTGGCAATTGAGGAGGTTGTCTCCCCTGTGCTTTATACAGCTGATTGGGTATACTTCCACCATCCCCTATGAAACCCTCTTATTTTCGGCTAAAATTTCACCGTGTTTCCGCGAGTTGAAGCTGTTATGTTCAAGTTTGAGACTTTGTTTCGAAGCGACAGGTCCCGTGCGAGGCTTGGGCGTGTTCATACTGCCCATGGCGTCATCGAAACACCGGCTTTCATATTCTGCGGCACAAAGGCCAACGTGAAGGGTATCACGGTAGATCAGCTCGAAGCTGCAGGTACTCAAATTATTCTTTCGAATACATATCACCTTATGCTTCAGCCGGGGAGTGAGACAATAAAGTCTGCTGGTGGGCTTCACAAATTCACGGGGTGGAATAAACCGATGTTTACCGACTCAGGTGGATTTCAGGTGTTCAGCTTGGGGTACGGTGGCGTTGCTTCAGAGATAAAGGGAAGCGGTCAACGTGGAAAAAAGCGTACTCTCCTCAAGATAACTGACGATGGGGCGATATTCAGGTCGTACGTAGATGGTCAGCTGATAACCCTTACACCTGAGCGCTCGATGCAAGTGCAGATGGATCTGGGGGCTGACATAATAGTCGCCTTTGATGAATGCACGCCATACCACACCAACAAGTTTTACACTGCGACGGCGATGGAAAAAAATCAGTGCTGGGGAAAGCGTTGCCTGAATATATTGAAGGAGTATGGCAATGGCTCGCAGGCTCTCTTGGGGGTTATCCATGGTGGTGTCTATGAAGACTTACGTTACGAAAGTGCTATGGCTGCGAATAACGAGGCGTATGACGGATTTGCCATAGGCGGATCGCTTGGAAAGACCAGGCGAGAAATGTGGGAGATAGTCAATATGACCAGCAGCTGGTTGGACAGGTCGCGATACGTTCACTTGCTTGGGATTGGCGGGATTGAAGATATATTTCACGGTGTACAGTGCGGCATCGACACATTTGACTGCGTCGCACCAACACGTATGGCTCGTCATGGAGCTGCTATCGTGAAACGCAAGGAACTACGGGGAGATAATGGACGCATCAATCTAAATAACACTGCTTTTAGGGGGGATATGGATCCGGTCAGTTCTGACTGTGATTGCTACACGTGTAAAAACTTCACTCGGGCATATATTCACCACTTGCTGAAAGCTAAGGAGATACTCGCTGGCACCCTGTTATCGATACACAACATAAGGACTATGAACCAATTGATGGAGGATATACGTAACAGCCTCGCTGCAGATAACATCGCCGCCGCTATCGCAGAGTGGTGCGGAGAGTAGACAGTCGAGGGTAGGTTATCTATTGGAAAAAAACGTTAAAAAGGAGAACAAAAGTTTTTTAATTTTCCCTTTTTGTATACAACGATGGCACAACAAATTGGGGGTCGGCGAGTTGAGGTTAGTGGGTGTTAAAAGTATTTTGAAGTGATCTGTATTGAAAGATGTGTGTTGACTGGCGAGAATGATGAGCGAATCTTATTGCAACCTTTTTCGAAATCAGATCATAGTAGGATGGATAAAAGGTTTTGAAATCACAAAAATAGGCTTGAACGAAGGTCGTGCAGATAAGCGAGTTGCGTACGTATGTAAAAAATGGATTTGTTTAGAGAATAATCGAAAAATGCAAGGATACGTTTTATTTTGATAAAACTGTGAAAAACTTCCAACTAAAATTGATAAAAATAATCCTAGGATGTTTGTGTGGCTGATAAGTTTATGCGCGAAAGTGGGACAAGTGTTGGCATGTAATTCAAACAATAAACCAACTACTTTAGAGGTAGTTGAAGCAACATATTCGTTAAATTTCGCCACGAAAAAGACTTTATATACCAAATCCCTCTTGCACCACACTGCTTTTCCCTTCCTCCCTCTGGTGCTGTGGGTGAAAATGCTTTAGAATGACCGCAGTTGGTTTGTGCTTCAGATTTGATGGAACTGCAGGGTGGATCTGGCGATATTCGTGATTTGCTGGTAAATTCCTGTTTTGTCCTGCCGCTTGCGTTCGCCGTATGGAAGTTCGATGGCGATGAGGTGTTTCTTTCCAACAAGCTGAAGTTAATGATTTCTGCGAAGCAGAATTGTCTCGAGCCATACGATTTCGTAAAGGCTATGCAGCATTCCTTTGGCTCTTTCCTCAATACGGCAGTTGCGAAGGTCGGTGAAGCAGCGGCTAGGCAGTCTGCCAAAAGTGATTACACTGCTCCGGTGAACATTCTTGGCGAAGAATTTACATTAAAGTTGTCGTTTTATACAGAGAAACAGCTTTACGTTTTCACTGTAGATAATGTGAAGAAGCAGCCTGTAAAGACCGGTGATGCGGAAGGTGAATTAAAGGCGCTTCTGGATGCGTTGCCTGCATTTGTATGGCAAAAAGATCGCAACTTGAAGGTAACCTACTGCAATGCAGCGTATGCCAAGGCTCTGGGTACGAGTAAGGATGCCGTGGTCAGGGACAACCTCAAGTTGATACCGTCTTCAAAACGGGAGGGGTATTCCTATCAGGGAGTTTATGCATCAAAAGCGCGAAAGTTTACTGAGCACGCCATCCTGGGCGGGGCGCGTAGGTTGTTATCCATCGAAGAGAGCGCTTTCTCTGCAAATGGCAGGTCAACTGGATTTGCTGTTGACGTAACCGATCGAGAAGAGTTGGAAAGTTCCTTTAGTGAGTACAAGAAACAGACGGAGGCGGTTCTGAATGAGTTGTCGGTTCCACTTGCGGTGTTTGACAAGAATTCGTTCTTGCTCCTTGCGAATGATGCTGTCGTAAAGCTGTTCAATGCGGAGAATTTCGACATCTCTGAGAAACGTACGTTTTCCGACGTTATGGATTATTTAATGAGCAACAAATCGATGATAATGACAAGCGATATTGCTCACTACAAAGCACGGGCTCTGGAGCTGTTTCAAAATGCTATGGAGCCGCACTGCACGACACTTCATCTCAAAGATGGTCGCTCGATATCTGTAACTCTTTCTCCCATTAGTACGGGCGGAATTGTATTTATGTTCGAGGATGTAACAAGCAAGATATCGCTAGAGCGCGAACTCAAATCAATAACTTCAGTACGGCTCGATATGCTGAACCATCTTTCTGAAGGTGTGATTGTTTTCGGCGCTGATAATCGTATAAAAGTCGTAAATAACGCTGCAAATGTTATTTGGAACAATGAAAAAGTTACCAACGAGATACATATATCTTCATTCTTTGCCGCTCAAACAGTTGCTGACAAGGAAAAGACATATACCGATGATGAGGGGGCGGCTTCTACAACGCCGGAGAACGCCGATGCGTCCGTGGTGCCGGCGGCTGAGGACAAGGTGAAGTCTTGGGTTTCACGCCTCACGGATATGGCGGCACAAAGGCGCGAGTTTTCCGATACAATAGCGTTGCCTTCTGGCATCAGTGTTGAATGCAAGTATGCTCCTTTACCGGATGGGCTGAACCTGCTGCAGTTTCGCGATCTGAGCGAGTGTGAGACGCTGAAGAATGAATTAGCGGAGAAAAATTCTGTCGTTGAGCAGATAGGAAAACTGAAAGCCAGTTTGATATCGAACATTTCGTCAGAATTGAGGGCTCCACTTCAAGCTATTAGCGGATTTATGGATGTTTTGCAAAACCAGTATTTCGGTGAGCTGAATGAGAAACAGAGGGGATATTGTACTGAGATATCGAAATCCATTGACGTAGCTACCGAGACGGTTGATGCGATAACTGAGCTCGCGAACATCAAGGCGGGCTTGCTGGACGTCCAACATAAGGACGTAAACCTGCTGAAACTTATAAACACGGCTCTCTCGCGTCTTGCTAAAGTGGCAGAAGTACGTAACGTCTCGTTATCAAACGATTTTTCAGATACCGAACGTTGTATCTTCGGCAATCCGGAATTGCTGCAGCAAATGCTTTATCACCTGGTAGCACGAGCTTTGTGGAACATACATTCGAGTGGGTGTATCACAGTCTCTGCCAAGATTTTCCCAGATGATCCGTACTGTCAATTGACCGTACGCGACGATAGCCCGGCACTGGATGACGAAGACGTGAAAAGATTGCGCAAGATGCTAGCGATCGATAGCGAT
>JAFUUW010000045.1 GCA_017471265.1 Alphaproteobacteria bacterium | reverse complement strand
TAGTGGCGTCATATTCATCCCAAGTATGCATAAAAATATCAATAAGAAATCCATCTTCTTGATTTGGGGTAACTACTTTTCTAAAAAAGCTATTATAGGTTTCTTTAAACGTACGCAGATGTCCAAAAAAATGAATCGCTATCCGCTGTGACATATTCCCTCCATCTTAAAAAAGAACACACTAGAAATTTCATCTTAGATTTATCGTTTCGCCAACATATTATTTTCTAAATATTTATCGTTATTGATGCCGGGTATTTTGACCACAACAGTTGTTGTCCCATTTTCCAGGCATTCAAAATCCGTGGTTTCCCCCGGCTCCATTACAATGATATCCCCCGCTCCATATTCTAGACCATTCATTTTAACACGACCAGAAATAATACAAGTGTATTCCGCAGCAATTTTATGATAATGCCTTTCCTCATAGTCCCCTTTATGACAACTTTTTACAGCAACTTCACAATCATTTGTCCTAAAAAGGGACGGATCAAAATTCCCAATAAACCACCCTCTTGTCATCTCAGATAATTTAGCTATTTTCATTTACTATTCCTTTCTTCTTCGAGTTCACGCATAAGTTGAGCCAGCTGCATTTCCGTCTTTAGCGGATGAAATTTGCCATTTGGAATTTTGTACATAGCCACCTTTTTCTGAAGCAAAATCATTTCGTTCAAAACTTGGCTGATATAAAAAGAGCCATTGACTGGATTATTTTTACGAATAACATTTTTGGCACATTCAATAAAATCATCGCTATTTTTAAAGTAATAAAAACTAACCAAGGCATTTTTACTTATGGGGCGTTTTTCTGCCACTTCGACGACTTCTTCTTTGTCATTTAGTTTAGCAAAAGAATACCGAGGATGGACGGAATCAAAAGAAACTACTCCCACATCTGCCTTTTCCTTCCGAAAATAATCAATTATTTCTATGCATGAATTGTCTATGAAATCATCAACGGACGCGATTATTAATTCACCATCATTTTTCAAATGGACGATCCCCAGTAATGCTGTACAAACAGCTCCTTTTGTTAATCCCTTGATTGGAACAATTGAACAGTTCGGGATTATCTGCTTAATAACTAAATCAACTTGATAATCTCTAATCTCATCTGCTTTAACACAAAAAATAAATTCGTCTGGGTTTGAATGGCGATAACAATCTACTTGTTTTTCCAGAATTGTATTCCCACAAAATTCAGTCAAATAAAGAGGATAACTATCATGGGTTCTTTTGTGTATCCCCCCGGCTAAGAACATTAGTTTCATTGTTTACCTCCCCTTTCAATTTCATCAATACGTCCACGAATGTTGTCATAAGTTACATCACCAACTGTATTCACCTTTGATAGATGTCCCCCTGATGCCAAAGCAGCTTTAATGCCATTTTTATTGTCTTCAAGGATCAAACATTCGTCTGGCTTTAATCCTAACCGTTTCATAGCTGTTGAATAGATTTCTGGATCAGGCTTTGGTTTTGTTACATCTTGATTAGAAAGCATAAAATCAAAATATTTTGTCAGTTTTGCGCAATCCATCATCACTTCAACTGTCATGCGAACCGCATTAGAGCAAACCGCCATATGATATCCCTCAGCTCTTAATTTTGCTAGTGCATATTCATGATTAAAACGCGGACGACACAAATTATGAACCATTTCAATTGTATATTGCTGTTTTATTTCGTTAACAAAATCACATAAAGCTTCTGGCATCCCCTTTTCTAGCTTCAGTTTTTCCAACTTTGTTTTAGTGGGTAACCCATCATAAGAACTTAAATGCTCTGAACGAGTTATTTCATAACCAAACAGTCCCAAAGCTTTATTTAAGGCTTCATAATGCCAATCCTTTGCTTCAATCAGGACACCATCCATATCAAATAAAATAGCTTTAATTTTTGTCATAAAAATACCTCTTTGCTTTTTCTGGATAATCTGTGCAAAGCATCAGGTTGTTACTATTAAACGAGGTACATTTTTTAATAATTTTCCACTGATAATCGGTATCACGTTTATGTAAATCCGCTGAAACAATGCACACCTTTTTTCCTTGAGCAACTAAATCATCAATAACTTCCGAACCATACCAATCAGATTCAAAGCAATCCAACCAAACACCAACGCTTTCATCAAACAAAACCGGCGTTTTTAACAAATCACTCAGTCCCGTATAGACGTTCATTCCTCTTTTGACTTGAAAAACTTGTTCAGGAACAGACATATCAAAAGTGAAATAATTTGTGTGATTGTACTTTTGTAAAAGTTCCATAATTTTATTGGCCTGCCCATCTGCTTTGATGTTTAAAGCTAATGGCAAATTGCGACCATTCATTATTTTTAATACTTCTTCAAAAGTGATCTCGTTTCCTTGGGGCATATCATGTGAGATGACGATTTCACCGCAAATATCTCTTAAATCTATTTCGGAGCCATACCCCTTATCAAAGGATCTTTCCAAAGCAACCCATCGATTCCTTTCATTCCAATCTTTCCAATATCCTCGATGTGAAATAATAATCATTTTCTAACCTTTTGCGAAACTGGAGAATTAATAAAGAAATCCAAATCTTCTGGAGTGCCCAAATTATACATACCATTGTATACCTCCCCAATTAAATAAGTCCCAATTTTTTTACCTTCACGAACCAGGTAGTTATAGCAAGGGCAGGTATAGAATTCATTATTCACACGAACATTATCTTTAATCATTTGTTCTGCAGCTCTAACAAAATCGCTTCCTTTTGCAAAATTAAAAATACCGACAGTTGCATCCGGCGAAATAACTTTCTTTTCCGCAGTTTCAATAACGAAGTCCTCATCATTCATTTTAACATAAGACCATTTCGGATCTTGAGATTTCATTGTCATAATCATTCCGTCCAAGTGACGTTCATTTATTGCTTCCAGGTACTCGTTAATATCAAAGTCAATAAATTGATCTGTATTGGCGCTCATCAGTGGTTCATCATTGTCAAAAAACTTTTTGGCTAATAATGCGGTACACACCTGACCTTCGGTAATGCCATTAATTCCAATAATTTCAACATTTTTAGTGTAAGATTTTAATTTTGGAATCAAATCATATTTTTCAATATGTTCTTGCTGACACACAAACAAAAAACGATGCTCACATTTTGGGGATAAATTATCCACAACAACCTTTATCATTGGAATTCCGTGAATAGGAATCAACGGTTTCGGTAAAGTATACCCCGCATCTGCGAGGCGACTGCCACGACCAGCCATCGGCAAAACAATATTTAACATTTTTCCCCCTTAATCTAGCTTTCCTCTAACTTACCCAAGGTAATTTTAACCGAAATTTATGCAGGGCGTATTTCCTTCTTTTAAGCTAGTTCCCCAAAGCCGCTTCAAAATATCCCCGGCAAGTTTATACCGCCTGTGGCATCTTTCATTATTTCCGCATACCTGGTATCGTATCTTGATTTTGCGTCATTCAAGGCTGCGAGTATCAAATCCTCGAGCATATCCTTTTCTTCTGGATCGACGACATCCTTCGACAAGGAAACTGACTTTGCCTCACCCCTGCCATTGAGAACAACGCTAACAGCACCAGAGCCAGCGGTGCCCATGAATTCTTCCGTCTCGAATTTTTTCTGCGCGTCTCCAACCTTAGCCTGCAGTTTTTGAGCCCGAGCCAGGATTTGCTGCATATTATTCATAGCCTACTCCTTTATCATAATTCCAGAAAATTGCACGCCGAACGCCTCGCCCTGTCGCCTATGGCTGAAATAGTTTTCGTTACTGAAGGTATCGATATCCAGCTTTGATACCGATTTGACGCCGTTTTTGACAAGTTTGTCGAGTATTTGTCCTTGCATATCGAAAAATGTTCCCGCGCCGGAATAGGAGATGTATTTACGATCGAGTTGCAGTGCCAAATCTCCTTTAACTTCAAAGCTGCACTTCAGCAGGCAGGAACCGATTGAGGCGGATATACGCTGACAACCGATGGTATGCATTTTTTCCAGCGTGTTTTCGATAATTTTTCCGTTTGAGCCGCGCCATCCGGCATGTATTACGGCGATGTACCCCTTTGCACTATCACAAAGGAGGATGGAACCGCAATCAGCTGTATTTACGCCGATGAGTAGTCCCTTTTCGTTTGTTATTATGGCATCGCCTTCGTGAGACATCGCCTTCTCGACGCTCTCGAATTCGTAATCCTTACGGTTAGCTGCATCGATGACGTGAACAATGTCGCTGTGCTTCTGATTTAGTATAACCATCTGAGAAAGGGGAACGCCAAAATGTCCAGCGATTTTTTCACGGTTGCGCAAAACCGTATTGTTGTCATCGCCTCTGTTGAGCCCGACATTCAGAGATGCAAACTCGCCCGCGCTAAAACCTCCCTGCCTATCGAAGAAGCCATGCTTGATGAAGTCAATCTTGGATAGCAGATCGGATTGCATCACATTCATATCATCCTCCATTATTCAGATGCTCCAAATTGTTTTCCAACCAATGGATGTCAAATTTTCCCGCCAAGATATCTTTATCTCGCACCAGTCTTTTGTGCAAATCAGTTGTCGTGAATATACCCTCGATTACCAATTCCTCCAATGCTCCACGAGCTTTTGCCAGGCATTCTTCGCGATTTTTTGCATGTACGATTATTTTCGCAACCAAACTGTCGTAGTATGGCGGGACAACATAGTTCCTGTATATATGGGAGTCTACCCTAACGCCATTTCCTCCAGGAAAATGCAGTTCTTCGATTTTGCCTGGTGATGGGCAAAATGACTCAGGGTTTTCCGCATTTATCCTGAATTCAATTGCATGCCCATTGAAGTGTATGTCCTTCTGCTTCACGAAAAGCTTTTCTCCCGCGGCAATTCGGATCTGCTCTTTCACTATATCGATACCAGTTATCTCTTCGCTGATACCGTGCTCGACCTGCAGGCGGGTATTCATCTCCATAAAGAAGAATTCGCCGTTTTCATAGAGAAACTCTAATGTACCAACGCCGACATACCCGAGTTTTTTGATAGCCTGCCGGACTATCTCACCGATTTCGTTTCGCTTCTCAGGCGAAAGGACAACCGATGGTGTTTCTTCCAGCAGCTTCTGGTGATTTCGTTGAATGGAACAATCACGTTCTCCCAGATGCACGACATTGCCATAGGCGTCAGCGATTATCTGTATTTCGATATGCCGAGGATGAGCTAAGTACCGCTCCATATAGACGCAATCGTCGCCAAAGTTCGCCTTCGCTTCGACTTTTGCCATCCGGAAAGCATTCTCAATTTCATCTGGGGAATTGGCTACTTTCATCCCTTTTCCACCGCCACCAGACGCAGCTTTGAAGAGCACAGGGTATCCCGCTTCATCAGCTATAGCTTTCGCCTCCTCGATGGATTTTACTTCCCCGTCAGAGCCCTTCACGACAGGTATGCCGAGATTCGCCATAGTTTGCTTGGCAAGTATCTTATCCCCCATCATCGTCAAATGTTCTGGTGAGGAGCCTATGAAGGCTATACCATGTCCAGCGACCATCTCTGCAAAT
Source organism: Alphaproteobacteria bacterium (assembly GCA_017471265.1). GTDB lineage: Bacteria > Pseudomonadota > Alphaproteobacteria > RUG11792 > RUG11792 > RGIG4847. The sequence goes on along the minus strand of JAFUUW010000045.1, from coordinate 20,557 downwards.
TTGGCATTTTCGGAAAGAAACCCCACTCCTGGGTGTATGGCATCAGCACCGGTTAGCTCCGCTGCACTCAAGATGGCGGATATGTTTAGATAGCTATCGGAAGACTTGTTTGAACCTATGCATACGCTTTCATCCGCTAGCTTCACATGCATCAAAGAAGCATCGACGAGAGAGTGGACGGCAACAGTCTTTATGCCCATTTCTCTGCAAGCGCGGAGAACACGTATTGCCACATCTCCCCGGTTTGCGATCAGGACTTTCTTGAACATAGATTACTCGATGACGACCAGCAGTTGCCCGAATTCAATCGGATCGGAATTAGATACAGCTATATGAATGACTTTGCCAGCCTTTGGGGCTTTGATTAAATTCATAACCTTCATAGCTTCGATAATCAAAAGCGGTTGTCCCTCCTGGACGCTATCTCCCAGCGCGACAAAATTACCAGCACCTGGCTCAGGAGCGAGATAACACGTACCCACCATAGGAGATTTCACAGCTCCTGGATGTTTGGAAAAATCCACAACTTCCTCTTGAGCAGGAGTTTGTTCCGCGCTTTCTTCCGGTGTTTGGAGCTCCTCTTGTGGAACGGCAATCGGAACATCATCGACCTTGACCGTCTGAGTTTTGATCCCACCTGCTAAAAGTCGAATTTTCACATCCCCGTTCTTGTATTCAATTTCACTGAGGTTGTGCTTCTTCAAAACCTCAGCCAATTTATCGAAGACTGTTTCGTCAATCTTTAGAGATGCCATTCAAAGCCCCTATGATCCCGCTTGCTATTTTTTTGATGTCATCCTCCATTTTGATAAGTTCAAGATCTTGCTTTTTAATTGCACCACAGCCCAAAACCGGAGAGGATAGCCATTGCAACAGCCCACTCCAAAATTCGCTGTTATAAAAATACACTGGCTTGCTAGCTATCATACCAAGCTTCAATCTAACCAACAGGCAGAACATCTCCTCGAGAGTTCCAAATCCCCCCGGAAAGAAAACCACAGCGTCACTGCCTCCTATCAATGTCAGCAACCGAACAGATAGCGTATCAAAATCAAATATATGTTCTTTATCAAGAAATGGAGTTTCCTCAATGTTCTCGCCAACTATACACTTAACCCGCAAACCGTACGTTGGAATACCCGAATTGCATTCTTTTGCACCGGCATTTCCGGCACTCATAACGCCGCCCCCTCCACCAGTTACCACGGACAGTCCTGACTTTGAAAGAAGTCCAGCTAACTCGCGAGCAGCTCGGAAATACGGTAAATTTTCGGCAACGCCGTTGCCTCCAAATATAACAACAAGCTTTTGCGGAAGAGCCAGAACACGTTCGCAAACAGCAAAATCACTTGTAAACGCACCGACACCGGAGGAAAGCTCAAGGCAACGAGCTTTCCTTTTTTCAAACAATCCAGACATGGCAAGAACTATCCAGCATATCCGAGCAACACGGAAAGCATACGTTCAACATACTCTGGATTTGCTTTTTCCAATTCCTCAACGCTCTTTCCATTGATATTCTTAACTCCAGCAATCATGTGGCTCTTCGCCAACTCAACCGCCTTATTGCGTTCAGCCAGACGCTGGAAGTATTGCTTCTCTGATTCATTCGAAAGCGAAGGCAGCGTAACAGGTCTTCTATCGGCAACATACACCAACGCGTAGTTCATATTATTCGCACCGAAGTCAGCCCCGTTCAGGTTAACTACCTCCTGGCAGCAAGTCCCCGAAGCTCCAGTCTTCAACATTTGCCACAGCTCAGGAGACGCGCCACGCTTTTGCACATACCCCAAATCAAATGCTTCCTTCTTCCCAGACTTTTCTTTGAAGACGCTGTTAAACTTGTCCTCACCGGATCGAATACGTTTCAAGGCTTGTGCTGCGTCCTCCTGCGTCGCAAAGAACACCACCTTTGTGGAAATCTCGTTGTCGTTCTTATCCTCCTCAGGAATGGCTTTCATAAATTTATCAAATGTCAGTTTAACGTCTTCAGGCTTTACTTTCACATTTTCTTTGAAGTATGCATGCTGAAGTTCCATATTCCCTATCTCAGTCAGTCGCTCCATAACCTTCGGCGTTTCGTCGTACTTTATAGCCTTGACCTCTTTTGCCAAAATGTCATCATCGACAACAAGCTTGACCGCATAAATAACGACCTTGTCGGTTGGGATATTGAATTGCTGAGCCATAGAAACAAAAGTCTCATCGAGCAGCGACTTAACCTTGAAGAATTCTTTCACGTCTTTGACGGTAACCTTCCCACCGTTATACGAAGCCAACACAGCATCGTCCTTCAGCTTCGAAAGTTTGACCAGATTTTGCTGACTTTTCTCATCACTTCCTTTTGTCGCAATTTCAAAAGGGTCTGCCTCCTTGCCATTGACATCAAAAACCTTCACGGCATATTTTTTATAAAGTCCCTTTGTGTAGTCTTTCGAAAAATCTCCCACAGCTGCTTTTTTGTATTCTTCGGCAAACTCTGCAGTAAACTCACGCTTCTGTGCATCCTTTATGGACTTCACATAAAACACCATATATGATCCACGAATCTCGAAAGGACCAACAACGCTATTCGCCCCTTCTTTCAGTACGGCGTTTGAAATTTCCGGCGGAAGAGAAGCTTGAGGACGCGAATCCATCTCTATATGCTTCGTATTTGCCCCAGCAGTCTCAAGTATCTTCTTGAGCGAGGTCGCATTCTTCACCGTATTCTTGATATTGTCGGCAGTTGCCTTATCACTGGTTGTTATGGCGGTCAAGGAGAACTCCTTCGTGCCCTTGAAATTTTTATCCCAGACATTGTCATAGTGCTTTTTCAATGCCGAAAATGTCATAAGCTCCTTTGATTTCTCATCAAGGAGCATAAAACCAGCGGCAGTCGCCTTTCGCTTTTCAACCAACTCCCGAACCGTATCGGATTTCATAACGCCCGACTTTATAGCCGCCTCGGTCATCACCTTCTTGTAAGCCAAGCGCCACGCCAGAAACTGTTTTATCTCAGCCAAAGACATTCTCGCCGAAAGCTGATCGGGAATATCATCAAGTTCCTTGTTTATCTCAGCTTCCGAAACGCTCGTACCATCTCGGAACAAAACCGCAACCTTTCCGGCTTTGCCAGGTCTTTGGTTATTCAAGCTTTCCGTTTCAGAGCTGGACTCAACAGGCGCTACCTCGGAAGCCTTTTCCTCGGTTGGCTTTTCGGTTGTACCAGTTGTACTCGACGCAGTTGCAGCAGGAGTGTTGGAAGCCGAAGCCTTCTTTGTTCCCACATACTGAAATGCCAAGACACCTGCCGTAGCCACGATAACAGAAAACAACCCAAACTTAAGTGCTTTATTCATATTTCAAAATGACGCATCCACCACACGCTCCCATTATACCACAAGGCTTCAAGAACGTGGACGGGTATTTTCGAAGTTCGGCATTTTTTTTCTGCTAAAAATCGACCCTCGCTCCGATATCACATTTTTTCTTGACGGAGTTTCAGCATGAGGTATAATAACGGCATCTGCCGCGGGGTAGAGCAGCTTGGTAGCTCGTCAGGCTCATCACCTGAAGGTCGTTGGTTCAAATCCAGCCCCCGCAACCAATTCTTGGAGGGGTGTGTTGCTTCGCAAAACCGCTGAAACTTCGCTCTTCAAAAAATTGGTTTTTTCTCCAGAGAAATTCTCGTTTGTTAAAGCTGTGGATGTCGCTATATCGGTGTGCGGTAGCGAATTCGTCAAGCTGAAATCTCAGGTGAATTTTTCAGCGAAGTTTTCAGATGTATCTGCGATCGACGGGTTGCTGGATGGTATCGGCGAAATACATACAAACATCGGGGGTATAGCCGGGTATGATGGTGCTCTTCCCGACTGCTTCACCGAAAAATTTTTAACCTTCAACAAGAATTCGAGAACTGCTATTACAGATTTCTTCGATATGTTGAACAACAGGATGTTGTCGCTTCGGTATTCATATTCGAAGCGACTTGATACTGCATCCTTATCCGTACCGGTTGAAAGGGCGGTTATCGGACGGATTATCTTCAGCCTCTCCGGTCTGGGGTGGAACGCGGCTGAAAATACCTGCCTTCCCGAGCAATTCAGAATATCGGCTCAAAACATATTTTGGTCGAGCACGAGGTCAAGCTCCGGCTTGAAAACTCTGCTTTCTAGCTTCTTTAGGGTACCTATTTCCATAGAACAATTTTGTGGTGGTTTTGTTGAAGTTTCGAAGGACGAGCAAACGGTCATAGGCTCCTCCGTTTGCCGCTATAACCGGGTGGGTAAAAGCTGCATACTTGGCAACAAGGTTTGGGACGCTGCCAAAGGAATACGTATCCATATTGGAGCTTTAAAGTATGAGGATTATCTGCGGTTCCTACCAAAAAAGACGATGGCAGACCGGGATGCTTCACCTCTCCAAAAGATGAAGACTATGGTTAAAATGTATGTGCCGTATGGGATTGATGTCAGCTTGCATTTTCACCTGGAACGCTGCAGCGTCGACGAAACACTGCTGAATGGTGCAAAAAGATTAAACAAGGATGCGTTTATCACCGGAATTCATAGGACTGAAACGGCACATTTCTCTGAACGGGTGTGATTATGAAAATACTTCAAAACGATATATTTGGGCAAAAGCACGATACAAAACCTGAAAAAGAAAAGAAAGTTTCGATGGCTGCTCCGAAAAGTTTTCCAAACATTTCTCTGAAATCCGGATTGTCGGAAGCTCAGACAGTTAACGATTTTGTGCTGATACACCGGGTCTTGTTGAAAAGGTTGATGGGAGGCGGTCTGACAACAAAGCAGCAACGTGAGGTTTTCGCAAAGGTTGTTAAAAACGAGCTTTCCATAAAATCCGGACGCACTGATACCCTGGCAGCAACCAGGGATTCTCTTCTGGCGTTTTTCGGGAAACGATGAAGATTATTAAGAGCCATTATTGAAAAAGCATCTAAAATTCTCTATAATATTGATACGCATTTTGAAATTGCAAAGATGTGATGAGCTTAGCCGAACAGGTAAAACAGTACAAAGATGGGGAAATTTTAAAGGTTGTTGATGTGTTATTGCCAATATTTAGGAGTAACGCATCAGTATACTATTGTAAAAGACTCATTTCAGAAGAGCTTCGAGAACGTATAGAAGAAAAATTGATGGTGTTGCAAAATACACTGCAAAATTCAGAGCTGCCCAACGCTTGTCCTTGTGTATTTGATAAAATTTTAACGATTCTGTATACGGCTTTCCCAACTCCAAGTGCAGCCAGTGAGGTGCTTGTTGTCGGAAGTGTTCTTGAACTTTTGATGAATGCAGTTCTGCTGTACCACAACGAGAAGAAATTGATGAGAAATTTGAAAGTCTGAAGGGCGATTTCAACGCTTTTCAAAATGAAATAGCAAACGACAAGGAAAAATGCCAAAAAAGTCGGAAAGAGTCTGAAACTTATTTAAACAGAAGAAATATTTGGGACAGCGTCAATGACCTCCAAAGTTGGGAGAGTGTCTGCTGAAACGAAACATAATGGGGGCGGGTAGTTCGAAAACTATCTTGGTTGTCTTGTGGGTTAGTATTAACGTATATTTGCTGTTTAATTTTTTTGCCCCATGGGCAACCAGCCCCAATGGTTTGGTCTGAGTATTTCTTGCATAGGTTGAGTTTTGCCATTCCTGTTGCGGCGTTGTCTTGGTATCTTGCAAGCCTTGCTCAGAGATACAGGGAACGTGGGTTCCAACAAAAGGATTTTGAACTCAATACCAGTACGCTGAATGGCGTTTTGCAGGCATTTGGTATATCCGAAGGGGGCTTAAATGAAGTGGATAGAGTGAAGTTGGAATTGCTGAAATCGTTTTATGACAGACAAATTGGGAATGATAAAAATTGTGGTACCCAAATATCAAATGAAGCAGTGAAAACGATCTGTGAGATTATAAAAACCGTATCAGAAGTGAAGAAGTCGTGAAATATCAATGTGTTGCTCTTCAGTTGCTCCGTACGGTCAATTTTGGTATCCTGAAAGGGTAAAGGTGATTTTTGTTTTTGCTTTTTAGATTATGCCTTTGGCTGAGATTGAGAAAAATCTGGAACATTGGGTGCACGAGGTTTTTGCTGTTACGTCGTTCCTAGAACTCGAGAAACTCAAGGCTGAACTTTTGGGTCGTGCTGGCGTCGTTACCTCGGCTTTCAAACTTATGAAGGATGCGTCTGCTATTGAGAAAAAAAGTATGGGAGAACGGCTGAATAAGGTCAAGTCTGAACTCGAAAATGCGTTCTCTCTGCAGCGGAAGAAACTTGAAGATTATGAAATCACCGAGAGGCTGAAAGGGGAGACGTTGGATGTAACTCTTCCTGTCTCTTGTGATCGTTTCGGTGGCTTGCACATAATTTCTTACGCTATGCGGCGTATTCGTAATCATTACCTTGCTCGTGGTTTTCGGGTGTCGGATGGCCCTGAGATAGAGACGGAGTTTTTCAATTTCGACGCGCTGAATACCCCGAGGCATCACCCTGCACGACAAAGTCAGGATACGTTCTACATTGAGGGAACCAATGGGGTGTTGTTGCGTACACAGACCTCGAGCGTACAGATACGGACACTGCAGAAGCACGGTATTCCCGTACGGATGATATCTATTGGCAAGACGTATCGTAATGACGCCTTGGATGCAACGCATTCTCCGATGTTTCATCAGGTGGAATGCTTAATCGCAGATCGTTCTCCCATTTCTCTTGGACACCTGAAAAGCGAACTGCGGAAATTTCTTCAATTTTTCTTCGAAACTGACGATGTATCTATGCGATTTCGTTCAAGCTTTTTTCCATTTACCGAGCCTAGTGTCGAGGTCGATTGCCGTTGTATGAAAAAAAATGGACAGTTAATCATTACAGAAAAGGGCGATAAGTGGCTTGAGTTGGGTGGCGCTGGTATGGTTCACCCGAATGTCTTCCGGAATTCCGGAATTACTGGTGATGCGTATGGTTTCGCTTTCGGATTTGGTTTGGAACGTTTGGTCATGTTGAAAAACGGCATAACGGACATACGTAATTTGTTTGATACTGATCAAAGGTGGTTGCAACATTATGAGTGCTGATCACAGACAGATCGATGGTTCCTTAAAAGCCATCCTTCGTATCTCATTGCCTCTGATAGTTTCAGCTCTCTCCAGTAACCTGTTGCTCTTGATAGATAGGGCAATTTTGTCGCTTTATTCTCTGACTGCAATGAATGCCGCGTCTATAGCGGGAAACTTCGTTGCCATCTTTTGTTTTTTCTTCTGTGCAATTGCCGGAATTGCGGAGGTGTACGTCGGACAGAGTAACGGGCAAAAGCTGTACGATCGGTTGGCTGTTCCTGTTTGGCAGATGATTTACTTCTCCGCGATAGGTTTTGTTGTTATGTCCATCGCCGCTCATTTTGCTGAATATCTCAGCTCGTTCCCTGATTATTGCCGGGAGGATGGTCTGGCGTACCAACGCCTTATGATGTACTTCAGTCCTATCTGTGCTGTGAAAACTGCCATAGCTTCATTCTTTATAGGACAAGGCAAGACGAAGATAATAACCTTCACTGTGGTTGTTGGCGCTATCTCCAATGTCGCTTTAGATTGGTTGTTTGTTTTTGGGTATGGTGGAATAATTCCTGCATGGGGCTGTAAGGGCGCTGCTGTTGCCTCAATCCTTGCCGAGGTTTTCGAAGTTGCAATCTTGGCTCTTGTTTTTTTTTACAAAGACAACAGATTGCACTTCGGAACGATAAAGTGTTTGCGTTTTGACAAAGATATCTTCCTAGGTTGTTTGAAATTGGGATGCCCTCTAGCTATCGGACGTATATTCGAGTTGCTAGCGTGGTATCTCGTCTTCATTGAAATAAGCCGTGTTTCCTCGAAAGTTTCCTCCGTTTATGCAATTTGCGTCTCTATCTATGTTTTCTTTTCATTCGTGTGTGATGGAATAAGCAAGTCATCTGCCACAGTATCGTCAAACTTGATCGGACAAAGAGATCTAGCCGCTATAAAAAAATCTCTGAAGATATTCCTCAAGCTCATACTGTGTATCGGCTCGGTTATAACCTTGCCTCTTGTCCTCTTTCCTCAATCTATTTTCTTCTTTTTGGATATGCTTCCTGAAAGCGTGTCGGACTTATATTCTGATATGGTGGTTATGTTTCAACTGCTTGCTCTCAACGTCGTTCTCGAAGCTGTCTCTTGTACACTTTGGGGCGTGTTTATGGCTGGTGGAGATACGAGGTATCCGATGATAGCTAACCTTTGCTCCTTGTGGGGCACCGTCGTACTTCCAGTTGTCGTGCTCCACCTGCTGGGGACTCTGAATTCAGCTGTAATCGTCTACCAGCTAAGTACTGTTTGGTGTCTGACAACACTACTGCTGTTCTATCATCGCTACCGCTCCCTAAAGTGGTATAATGTTCTGCAGAAGTTGTGAAAAGGGCTCCAACACAATTTTTCTTCCATTTGTGATAAAATGAAACAGATGGAGTTTTTTATAGCAGTACGATGACTGGTACGAGAATTTTCTTTGCTCTGTGTTTTGCGTTGCTTGGGAATTGCATCGCATCAACTGAGATAAATTTTCAAACACAGTCGGATTTTTTGTGCTCACTGCTTGACGAAATTGAACAGACCAGTTTGCAAAATTTCTCAGGTATCTCACAGGAGGAGCTCGATGCGTATGTCGGCGATATCAAGGATTTGAAATCTGTTTTGCATAACATAAAACTTGAACAAAATAGGAGATCTGAAAACAGCGATGAACTGCATAACCTCGTCGATGAATACAATCGAAAAATGAAAGCCCTTGAAAAATCTTACAAGTTCATAATGTTTCGTTTGAAAAAATCTGAGCCTGAAGAGGCTCTTCCTACGTCTAGTACGAATACCACCTCAGGTATGGATTCATTGAATTATGGGAAAAAGCAAAAACGCTTAGGTGATAAAAATCCGTTCCAACTTATCGAACTTGTCGAAGTCCCTAGCAAGACAAGTTCCGCTGGTGGTGCGGGTATGCTCGCTTCGAAAATTAATGATGAGGAATAATTGGTTCTCCTTCTTAACGTAATTCTTGTTGCAATTTTTCTGCTCTGTTCAGCATATTTTTCTGCTTGCGAAACGGCAATGACTGCTTATTCCAAGCCCAAAATGTTCAGTATCGCAAAAGAAGGTGATGCTAAGGCAAAGGTTGTGTTGGAATTGCAGCCTGAAATAGGCTTGGTTATAAGCTCTATCTTAACTTGCGCAACGATCTTGAACTCGCTTACTGTGGCTGTTACAACAGAGTTATTTTCCGATGTACTGGGCGGTTACGCTGTCATTCTGGCTCCGATTATCACGAGCGTTTTTATAGTATTGTTTGCGGAAGTTCTTCCCAAAATGCTGACTATCTCAAACCCTGAAAGCGTGCTTCTGCCATCGGCGTATTTCGTGAAGTATACGTATATGATTTTACGTCCGCTCAATAATGTAATCGGGTTTATCGCAAAGAGCGTGATAGCTCTTTTGCATCTTGCAAAAAAATCCGATACGACGAAAGTTGAGTATGACGATTCCCTGGATGAGCTAAAAGGCGCTATAGCCCTACACAAGGGCACAAATGTCGAGGACGCCGAAAATGAAAAAAAGATGCTTCAAAGTGTTCTGGATTTGGGCGTTGTTCAGGTCTGCAACATTATGGTTCACCGGAAAAACGTAACTATGATGTGTGCTGATGATCCGGTTCCCAGTTTGATTGAACAGGTGATGAATTGCCCATTCACACGTATTCCCCTGTGGAGTAAAAATCCGGACAATATCGTCGGTGTTCTCCATGTCAAGGATCTGCTGAAAGCTATCAAGAAAACTCCTGACATCGATAAAATAAACATCTTGGACGTCGCTCTCAAACCATGGTTTATACCTGAGAGCAAGGATCTGCTCGATCAGCTTCAATCGTTTAAGACACGGCACGAGCACTTCTCCCTTGTTGTTGATGAGTACGGCTCTTTTATGGGCATCGTAACTCTGGAGGACATAATCGAGGAGATCGTCGGAGATATCGAGGATGAGCACGATGTTGATGTACAAAAAGATGTACGGCTACAGAATGACGGCTCGTATATAGTCGATGGAACGGTCAATGTCAGGGATCTGAACCGTGAGATCTCGTCCGACTTCCATAGCGATATAGCTGCTACTGTTGCGGGGCTTGTAATAAACTCCGTGGGCATAATTCCCGATGTTGGTCAAAAGTTTGTTTTGTATGGCTACAAGTTTGAGATATTGAATCGACGCAGAACGCAGGTTACACTTTTGAAGGTAACCAAGTTAAATGAACCCGAAAATGCTTCAAAATAGCCGTGTCATCAAGTCCAAAGATTTTTCGAATGTAGATAAACTTGTTATTACTCTTCACGGTTACGGCAGTTGCGGAAATGATTTTGCTGAGGTCGGGGATATCTTCTTGTCGAAGAAGATCGACAATGCGGTTTTCCTTTTCCCCGATGCCCCGGATATCTGTTGTGAGGGAACCGGACGGCAATGGTTTCCTCTTGATGACGTCAGTCATGAGGAGTTACGCAAGGGGCTTGACTACGTGGCTCCTATCGTAAAGGAATATATCGAGCATAACGTACATGAATACCACTGCGAAAACGTCTGCTTGATTGGATTTTCCCAGGGTTCAATCACCTCATTCGAGATGATATTTCATACCGAGATATCAAAAGTTGTCGCCTTCTCTGGTCTGTTCAATGTACCGGTAAGCGGGCAGTGCGTGTCAAAACCTGAGATTTTGATTGTGCATTCTACTGACGATAAGGTTGTTCCGTACTCCGCTGCCGAGCAGGCACAAAAGGATTTGACCAAGTTCGGGATCCCCGTGAAAGTTTTACCTCAACTCGGTATCGGGCATTCTATCTCCATCGACGGCTGGAACGCCTGCGCTACATTTTTGAATGGGGAATAACTCGCGTCATATATTGGATAGGTTGTCCTCCCTGTAGTTAAACTGGGCTGTACAGCTTGATAATGGTGTTTTTTGAGCTGCGGGTTGCGTAGTACCTTAATGGAATGCTCTCTGTACTGGGTTTTCCACTGTAGGGCTTGGGATTAACATGAAAGTCGGGTGAACCGTTGTTCTCCAAGAAGTGGAACAGCCCGCATGGACATTCATTCTTGATTTTGAAAAGTTGCAGAATGCAAATGTATTCCACACTGCAAGTCGCTCACTTTTCCGTAGGGGCAGCTCTTCTTTAGAGGGAACGTAAAAAGCACTTTCAACTCTAACGAAGATAGGCGGCAGGAGTTTATTTCCAGAACGTGGGATGGGTGAAAAACCTCGCCTTCAGGCGAAGACTTTGGCGCGATACGACGTATAATATACAGAATAAGTTCACGTAGTGTATACGAAAAATACCACGTAGTATTTTACCCGAAATGTAGGTATAGGGAGGTATACGGCAATATTGCTGAATATAGATAACCTACCGACTGGAAGCCGGTGGTTCTAGTTCACGCTTGTAAGACGGATTAAAAAAGTAAGCTCTTAAAACTCGAAAAAACTAAAGCTATCCTGCTGCTGATGTGCCTCTTGTTTTTCTGTATATTTCTGTACATCCTTTGAACTTATCTGTCCGGACGTTGCTATAAAATATTCTCTCGCCTGTAGGGGCTACAGTATCGCCTCCTTAATCCCTGGAATTCTTCTCGCAGTTTTCTGCTACTGTTCCCCTTTATATATTGAGAGATGCGGAGGTGCCGAGGGCAGCATATGCACGTGATCAGGACTTATATTTTCATTTATTATGTCTACATAGTTGACTGAACACACCTTACTTATCACTTCCATACACCTTTCTGCAATATTCCTGTATAGTATCCTGTGTCTACACTTTGCACAGAACACTATATGATATTCTATATTGTATATGCTATGTGAACTTCTTCTGTATGCCATGCCTTACACCGTACTAAAGTATTCGCCTAAAGGCGAGGGGTTTCACCCTTCCCACGTTCTGGAAATAAAAGGGAAAAGTAGCAGAAAGTTGCAAGAGAAATTCCAAAGATTAAGGGAAAGGTATATGGGGGACAACACCTGTAGGCGAGGGAGTATTTTGTAATAACACCAGGACAGATAGGGGCAAAGGAGGTGCAAAAATATATAGAAGCGTAAGGTATATATTCTAAAGAAAGTAACCTTAGGACTTCCGAGTTTTAAGAGCTTACTTTTTTAATCAGTCTTACAAGCGTGAACTAGCACCACCGGCTTCCAGCCGGTAGGTTATCTGTTACGCTTTGCCGTTTCGTCAATATCTCGTGTAGACGGTGCCTAGGAGCACAGTTGTATTTCATATAAAAACAAAGAAAAATATTTTTACATAATTTAGTATGTAATATCTTGGCATGCGGCAAAACATGGTGTGTGTATTCGCCATAAAGCTGAATTGCATTTTCTGATCGACATACTTTTTATTTGTTCTTAACTGATGTTTCAAAAGAAGATGGCAAAAACTATAAATTAGTTACAGTTGCGATGAATTAGTTACATTGAGAATTTTTATACAAATGGATTATATGCATTTTTACAATATTCTGACGTTGTGGAAAAATTAGTAAAAATGTAGAATCTATGGTGATTTTAAAATATTTGTTGAGTATACTAGTTAAAGTTTATTTTTTTTCTTTGCAAAATTTGCAATTTTCCGACGTTCGCTTTTTGTTCTAAATTTACCTGGTAGCTATTAGCTTGTCAGTCGATGCTCCATATAGCCATGCATTTCCGAAATGAGTATTTAGCTTATTGAATTTTTAGGAGCAAGCCGCGCTGATTAGAGTTCAAATTCCTAGAGTTAAGGAGTGCAATCGAAACTTTCATCGAAAAAAGAGAAAATTTTTTATAAATTTTTCTTGTCCCCTTCCAAAGAGGTTTGATACAATGGGGACAGGACAGGTGGCGTACACATAAAATATAGACCTCCGTGAATTGGCTATCTGTCCTACCTCGTTTCCCTTGACATCCCTATTTCCCCGCAAGTTTCCCGAATAGCTCTTTTAGATTGTCGATCCGTTCCTCGATTTCCATATCGTAATACTGGGCATACTGATTGGCTTTCTTTATAACAGCAGATGAATTAAGTTCTCCAATGCGCCCATCCTTCTCGGCAATTTGTTTGTTCAACGACTCCAATTTTCCATTGATTTCGTTGAATCTTCCTTGTGTCTCGGATATCAATCGCTGCTTTGCTGCTATTTCTTCGTCTAATTTCGATCTAGCCGCGCCTTCATCTCCCGTTCCGAATTTTTGCTTCAATTCATTTATAGCTGCCGCCTTTGCCGCTTGCCCGGCTCTGTCGCGTCGTCCAGGATTTGTGTTTATTCTCGTCTTTAAATCATTGTCTTTTTCTATCGTTGCTTGAGCTTCAGGTATATTACCCAAAGAATTTTTTTCTGCTTCGACTTTTTCTATTTCTGCTCTTATTCCGACTTTTTCACCCTCAAGTCTGGCTATCTCATCGAATTGTTTTTGGGCTTCAGGAGAAACTTTCTTGGCGCGTGTTTTCACCAATGAAGCCAGCTCTCCTTCAATCTTTTCGATCTCCTTTGCTGTTTCCATACCTGATCCAGGAGCGGCTCCCAGTTTTTCGAAATCGATGGTCAATTTCCCATCTGTGTAGTTCATCGCTATGCCAGCTGGGGCTCTTTCAGCTTCGACCCAACCTTCAAGTTTCGAGGCGTATTTGTCTTTCAATCCTTGCTCCTCGAGCACTCCTGCGAAAGTATCGAGTTTGCTTATCTTGAGAAATCTGAGTTTATCCATATCCGATTCGTTTAAGCCATCTATCATAGCTCGCAACAGTACGTCCATAGATTCCGGTATGCCGTTTTTCATATCTGTTTTTATCAGCAGTTTTGATAACTCATCGCTTTTTTTCCCAAGTATCAGCGGGAGCGTTTCCTTGCTCACCAACAGTGATACATTCCAGCCATTACCTGATTTTTCCGGAACCTTGAACCAATAACCTGGTACAAGACAGGAAGATGCAACTCTTGGATCTGCCAGGAGTTCTTTTGCATCAACTACGCCCACTTCGACGTTATTGCTTTTTTCTTCAGCCTTCGCCACCTCAACGGCCGCAGAAGCTGAGGCTTCAGCATTGACTTGTTCTGATTTTTCTTGTTGTTCTGCGATTTCTCCTGCCAAAACTGAATAGGCTGAGCAGGCACACAGCAGAGCGAAGGTCGACATAAACAGTTTGCGCATTGTCGAGAACCCCTATTTCCATACTCACAATCTGAGTGTATCGAAAACTGTTTAACAATCCGTTAACGTATCCAAACTTTTTAACTCAAGAGAAATTTCAGCAATTTGTGAGCATCGGATTTGCCGGACTTTAGGTCATCCATAATTTTCAGCAGCGTTTTGTTGCGCCACGAGACAACCAGGTCGAGTATGAATGAGCTTGGGCTGTGTTTTTCGATAGCCGCCAGCTTCTTGGAAAGGGAGCTTATCTGGTCATATATATTGTCCCGTGTTCCGGTATTGGAGCATTCAGGTAGCTGCTCCGCCTCCTCCTTACTTTCACCGGAAATCTTTTTTGAGGTAAGTAGCTTTTCAATTTTTTCCAAATTCGTTATCAAGCCAGAAAATGTATTTTGTGTACCTCCCGCAAGCTCAACCAACGTTGCATCAAACTCCGCTTTTGATTTTTTGATATCCCTCGTTAGTTTCAATATTTTTTCTGCATCGTCGTGAGGCATAACACTGACGATGTTCAATACCTCCTCTAGATTTTTTGCACCAGATTTTTTCGCAGACTCGAGGATTTGTGCGGACGAATTCGGAGCACGGATTGTGGCGTTTTTCATATCCACTGCGTACTCATAGTTGTATAAATTCACCGCATCGCTGCCGTTATACCAAGCAAACGGGATGAATAGAGATTTTTTCCCGACGGTATCAAATATCCACTCCAGGATAGTTTGCTTCTGTTCAACGTCAGACGAGTTATCCTCATTTCGTGGGTAGCATGTTGCCCAGAACTGCTTCACAAAAGCGGACAATACGTCGACGCCGCGCAATACCCCCTCAAATCCGTCGAGAACGACCATTGCCTCAATGAGCCAGCCGACTATCTGAAGATCCTTCGATTTGTTGCGTACAGCATCGACTGCCAGCTTTTCGACCAAAGCCCAGTCGGCTTTCTTCAGCTCGTGCTCCCAAATTCCAAACGAAATCGAAGCATCTTCCTCGAACCTGGCGTTCTTTATGTTATCGTAGACCGGGGAGAGTACGAGATCGTAGCCCACGCTGTCGGGCGAGCCTTCTATTTCCGTGAGCAGATCGGGTATTTCAAACTTTGTTCGGCTCACAGAGTATCCCGTTAAAGACCAGTCGAGGCGTCGTTGTCAGGATAGCACACGTTTGCGTAACCTCAACAGTCGACGGTCCGCCGTCGTGAATTACATGAATTTTGCTGTGGAGCCCGGAGTGGAAGCCGACAGCTATTGCTCCGCTTCCGCAGGCGAGCGTCCAGCCGACGCCGCGTTTAAACGTCTTCACTTTTATGGTATCGCTGGTAACTTGGGATATGAAATGCAAATTGCAGTCCGGATGTTGCTGTGCCAGCGCGGCAGCTTGTTCCACTTCCTTCATACTGAAAACTAAGTGCCGGTTGCCAGTCAGGATAACTTCGCCGTCATAATACGGTTTCGGGAATGACACGCTGACTGAGCCATTATCACCGAGCACTGCATCGTATTTCGTGTCGCCGATGCATAAGGCGAGGCGCCGAGGGACATTCGAAAATTTCCTGGTAATGTACTTCGCCGCAGCGCAGGCTCCGTTTCCGCACATACTGGCGTATGATCCGTCCTGGTTGAAAAAGTCTATGGAGTATTCTCCCGTAGCATCGGTTCCTTTCACGAAAACCAGCTGATCGCACCCAATGCCAAATTTCCTATCGGCTAAAGCGCGCTTTTTGTCCTCACTCAGCGAATCAGGTATACCGTGGATTATCACAAAGTCATTGCCGTTAGTTTCTGCTTTGATGAAGTTCATAATGGTGCGACCTCACATAAATATGCAAAGTGAGAGGTACTGCGCCGCGATCTCACCCACGTCGACCATTCTGTCAGCACCGAAAATTTCAATATCGAAATCCCGCAGCTGTTCGTAGTTGTTTCGAGCCATATCTTCAGTCAGCAAAACGACATCGAAATTTTCGTCGATGTTTACCGATTCATCCTTCCCATCGACAACAAATTTCACAACATCGGATTTTATAGTTGCCACGAGATCGTATGCGCCCGGACTGTCTGTTTTTTCGGTTATGATGTATTCCAGCGTGAAGGCACGTATTTTCGCGATATCGAACCGTTTCGCCAGTGCTTCGAGCTCGTTCTTCTCGGCGGCGGTGTTAAATTTTCTGTCCAGTACGGCATTGGTCAACTTGACCACCCTCGAAAATTCGTTTGGTACGTTCACAGTGTTTGTGCCACGAAGCCGAGCATGACTATGGTACGACAAGGGTACGGGACGCGTCCACTTGGACATTTTAGTTTTAACATTTTTTTACCATTTCTTCATAATATGAAGATTGTGAACATTTTAAGCTAGAAATGTCTACACGAGGTTTATATTTTTGTAAGGGGGTTAATTATGAAAAATATTAAGATGATTTTGGGATCGCTGTTGATTTCTGCCTGCGTTATGTCTGCGCATGCGGGTGAGAAGACGGTAACCATCGGTTCAGATGGTATTTTAGAGACAAAAACAGTATTGACATTAAATCCAGGAACAACATTTCAAGTGAATGAGGGAAAGACCTTGCATAACTACGGCACCATATCCTGCTCCAATGGTGAAGATACGGCATTTTCGGGGACTGGAACGATTGTGAATTATAACCATATAATGGAAGAGGCGGATTCTTTCACAGATTATTCAGTCGCTAGCAGCACAAAATACTATTTGCCGACAGGTGCTGGAAAAATTGCAGGAAATTATGATGCAGGGGAGGTTACTGTGAGTGCTGCAGCAGCAGATGTCAATGTGTTTTTCCGAGATAATTCGGAGGATAATCTTGCCACGACAACACTTGTTTTGGCGCACACCTGTGATTCAGAGAATGCAATGACTTTGACGAGATCGGATGCGGCATCAATAATACTTGCCAACTTAGCCAACGAATTACCTACAACAGGAGCAGAAGGTAAAAAATCTCACTCCTTGCAGATATGTGGAAATGGAACAACGAAGATTTCCGGAAACCAGACGAAATTCACGGCGGGAACGCTTACGTGCAATGGAGGTACTACAGTACTTGCTGGTGGACAGAACGGGATGTTCCCGGTGCCGATAACTGTCAACAACAGCGGCAGTCTGTTAATTTGGTCTGATAGCGGAACTCTGCCAATCAATATCACTCAAAACATAACTGTCGACGGGGGAGCCTCGTCTCTCACGCTTATGGAGAACTCAGATAACAATGCCTCATCAACGTTTAATATTAATGCAAATTTAACATTCATAAATGGAGCGAAGTTTATTTCTGACAGCAAAGCGCCTTTTGTCTTGAAAAAGGGGCACTCCATAACCTTCAGTGCAAGCTGATCTTCGTACTGATCTGGCGGTTGTCTAAAAGGTAGCCGCCACCTTGTCCGTCCGTGCCTGGCTTTCCCCCCGATGGGGGTGAGTCGGGCATGGGCGGGGTTTTGTGAGCAGTAGGTTCGCATGGAGGAGATGGCGAGTTGCGACATAGCGCAAACCAGGCTGCGGCAGACAGTTTTTGGGTGGTAATTCGAAAGGAAGACCCATCTACTTGCTCGCCTGAGCCTAGCCTTTAGCCCCGATTGGGGTGAGCCGGGTACGTGGTGGTGTGCTCAGGAGGACGTATGGGTGATGCGGCAAACTATGACATTTATCAAGAACCAAACTGCTGTGAGCAATTTTTTGATAAATATGCAAAATGGAGACAGCCGTTTGTTTTTGCCTGAGCCTGGATTTTGCCTCTGATCAGGGCGGGTCAGATATGGGAGAGGCTGTATGGGGGATGCGGTGGATGATGACGTTCAGCGTGGACAAAAGGCAGGCAATTTCTGGTGGCGAGCCGAAAGGAATAACTGTCGGCTTGCCTACCTAAGCATGGGTTTTACCCCTGATTGGGAGACGTCGTACATAGGTGGTACTGTGCGCCCATCAAAGCCTGTTACTGGATGGTGTGGCGGTCAGCCCTTACCAAGTAATGGTGCGGCAAGGCTACTGCGACTATGTGTACTTCGATTTCCCCGTCGTCTGTGCCACACACCCAAGTTATGCTTTTACCAGTACAAATTTTTTCTTCCCGACGGATATCAGAGCTTCGCCAATCAGCAAAACGTCGTATGTTTCAACCGTCTGCCCATCTATCTTTACACCTCGACCGTCGATAAGACGCCGTGCCGCGGTTTGGCTGCTGGCAAGACCTGTCAAGACAAGTGCCCTGTCAATCCGCGTCCCGGCAGGCAGATCGAATGTCTTGACATCGCCAAGGTCTCCTCCCTCGCCAAAAAGTCCCGCGGCAGTTTTGTGTATAACGTCCAGGTCAGCATGCGGATGCACAAACGAGGTTATCTCGTCGGCAAGTCTTCCCTTCGCGTCGTTCATCTCCTTGCGCCCTACGAGCGCTTCGTACCGTTCGATCTCATCTACTTCAAGATCGGTGAAGAGCTTCATGAGCGTGGTAACGTCCCGATCATCCACATTGCGCCAATACTGCCAAAAATCGAACGGGGACATAAGCCGCTCGTCCATCCAAACCGAACCCTTCTCCGTCTTGCCCATCTTCTTCCCTTCGGCATTAGTCAGAAGTGGCATTGACATTCCAACGGCAACCTGACCGGTTTTGCGTCGTATCAAATCGACACCCGATATCATATTCGACCACTGATCAGCCCCGCCAATCTGTATTTTGCAATTGTGATTTTCGAAGAGGTACAAGAAGTCGTACGCCTGCAAGAGCATATAGTTAAACTCGAGGAAACTCAGGTGTTGCTGGCGTTCCAGTCGCCGACTAACGCTATCCATCGTCAGCATTTTGTTGACCGAAAACAGAGATCCGAAATCGCGCAGAAATTCGAGATAATTCAGCTTCGATAGCCAGTCATCATTATTTAACAAAATCGCAGAATGCTTGCCCTCATCAAATTTGACGAGCCGCCGTAACTTCTCAGTTATCGAGCGGACATTTTCAGTTACGACTGCGTAATCCAGCATCACGCGCTCTTTATCCTTCCAAGTCGGATCGCCGATTTTGCTGGTTGCTCCGCCTACAATAACGATAGGACGAGCTCCGACAGCCTGCAGTTTGCGTATCAATCGTATCCACAGTAAGTGCCCGATATGCAAACTCTTCGCCGTCGGGTCGAATCCGACGTAAAACACAATTTCTTCTCCCCGGCAAAAAAGTTCATCGAGAGCCTGCGGATCCGTAATCTGATACAGAAATCCACGCCGATCCAGGTCATTTAAAACAGGAGAAGAAAACCGCATATCCAGCGAAGTATAAAGAGCAGCTACCACTTCCAGGATACCAGACATCCCTCGGAGAAGCCAGGAGTTCAGAGGAAGGAGAACGTTGAAACGACGGAGATGCGCCTTGCTTTGAGAGGGCATTGGATGATGACCGAGATTTTTCAAAACGTCCAATCCAATTTTTTTGCGGTATTTTGTAAAAGTTGCGTAATGTTGCAATAGTTGAGTGAAGTAAAATGAAGAGTGTGTTCAATGGGGCACTTTTGTGATTTGCCTTGTATTTTGCCTAAACTGTGGATTTTGATGTAGAACGGAAATTGAAATCAATAAGTGGCACAGTTATAACCCACTAGCTGAAAACTGATCATTTTTGAACTATATCTATAAAGTAATTTAAAGAGGTAATTCTCAAAATTCAAATGTTCAAGAATTACCATGTTCATGGGTTATTTTTGTTTTTGTGTATCTTAAAATATATTATGTTTTTTCATTTTCAAGGCATGGAAAGGGTGAAAAACTCTCGCCTTTAGGTGAATACTTTAGTATGGTGTAAGGCACGGAATACAGAAGAAGTTTGTATAGTGTATACGATATAAAATGTCATATAGTGTTATGTGTAAAGTATAGGGTGGGATGCTGTATGGTAATATTGTAGAAAGGTGTATGGAAGTGATAAGGGAGGTATGTTCCACTAACTATGTAGATATAATAAACGGAAATATAAGCCCTGATCACGTACATATGCTGATCTCGATACCTCCGCATCTTTCAATATCGAAAATCGTATAATACATCAAAGGTAAAAGTAGCAGAAAACTGTAAGGTGAGTTTCAGGAATTAAGGAAACGGTACTGGGAACAACACCTGTGGGCGAAGGGATTTTTGTCGCAACGCCAGACAGATAAGGACAAAGAGGGTGCAAAAATATATAGAGGAACAAGAGGTACATCATAAGCACAATAATTTTAAGGTCTCTGAGTTCTAAGAGTTCACTCTCTTAATCCGCTTTTCGAGCGTGAGCTAGAACTACCGGCTTCCAGCCGGTGGGTTATCCATTTATTCAGATGTTG
>JAFUUW010000006.1 GCA_017471265.1 Alphaproteobacteria bacterium | reverse complement strand
CATAGGTACATCTTCAATGACCATATCTGCAAAATACTCATTCTCTGGTACAAACAGGTCATACTTCGCATAATATTTGAACCCGCATTTATACGAGCTGCGTCCATAACGATTTTTCAGACATACCAGCTCTAATTCTCTTGGATTTGCTAATTTTGCTTTACGAATTGCCTCGCGTTTCTCATTGACCGATTTTCTCTCAAATATATCCTTTGCAATTTCCTTTAATTGCAAGCCCCACACTACATCAGCGGTATATTCGATTCCTCCGCTCTCTTTGAAACTCTCGTAGTCAACCAGCGAGGTATAATTCATTCGATTGAAGCTGCTTATCACCAGCACCACAATGTCATTTTCACTTTGCAACTTCTTTAATTCCTTGACATTTGCATCAATCCCCTCCCGTGTTGCCAATCTCTCACTTGGTCTCAGCACCTGTAAATAGTCAATTATCACCACTGGCGACTTACCGCTCTCTTCTATGAAATTTCTTACATAGCTCACTACATCTGCTGTTGTGTAATCAAAGCTACATTCTATGATATTTTCGTTGGAAGCCAATTTTCCATATTCCTTGATTGCCTCATCTAGTCCTGCTATCTGTCCTCCTCGTCTTATATCTATTGCAGTCAGTGCATTTTTTATATTCTTTTGCGCCATTAGTCTTGCGATTCCTTTGGTCACTAATTCCAGCTTGTTTTGCTCCAAACTGAAATAAAGGACGCTATCTCCTCGTTGAGATAGTTGATCTGCAAGCTGATGAGCGAAAGTTGTTTTGCCTAAGCTGCTTATCGCTCCCAACACATATAATCCCGGATACAGGCTTGTTTCACTATCGAGGTTGCTGAATCCTGTCTTTCTATCTTTAAATTTCCGAAATCTCAACAATTCTGCGTTTAAAGTTTCTTTCACATATTCCTCCACATTATCTGACGCACCTGCTGGTAATTCTTTCACTTCTTGATCCCAATTTTTCACCAACTCACTCAATAACTCAGGATTCGCTTTCAACACGTCATTACTGTCTTTATATCCTTCTGGCGGTTTTATCTTTAAGCAAGAGATTTCGACTTTTTCCAGCTCATTCTTGATTCGATCTCCTGTTTTTACTCCTGCTTCATCATTGTCACAAACTATTATCGCTCTCACTGGTTTGGGTGAGAGTTCTTTTAATTTTGTGGTTCCACCGCCACCGATTGCCACCACTCTTTTTGCTCCTGCTTGCAACAGCGACAAAGCGTCAATTTGACCTTCCGTCACATATGCAATTTTCTCACTTTTTTCTCCTATTTCGTACAATGGCTCCGTTTCTCCTGCTGGTTTTCGGTATGTCTTGTTTTCTATACTCCGCGTTATGTAGTAATTTTTTTCATGATACTCAAACACCAAACTCAAACTTTTTTCGTCATATCCCACTCCATTTTTTTTCGCTGTCTCAGTCGTTATCCCTCGCCCATTCAAATATTTTTCTCCTGATGAGCCTTCAAACGCTTTTTTGCATTTTTCAACATAATCGCCTTTTCCGATTTTTTTTTCATGATCCTCTGCTACCTTTAATGGCGATTTTTTGTCATTTTTCACTTTTTCAAAATATTTGTAGCCATAATCGAACAATTCTGCTCCATGCAAGCCTGCTTTTATCTCCATCACGTCAAATGTATCATAATCCACTCCACACGCGAAGCAGTGTGCTTTTTTTCGATTTTTGTCGTAACTCATGCTTGGGTGCTCGTCTTCATGCTGAGGATTCAGGCATCGAAAATTTTTTTTAACATTAATCCCCAAATCTCGCAAATATTCCTCCAAACGATCTTTGATCTCTTCTCTCATTTTTTCTCTATCCATTTTTTCACTTCTTTCTCATTTTTGTAAATTTGCGTTTTTTCATTTGTACCTCTATTGAAAAAATCAGTTTTTTGTTTTTTATAATTCATACCTGTTTACTAGGTTTCGCGTGGAAAATCTTGCTTTTTTTGTTTTTTCCTATATGCGTTGGTTTTGGTTTATTTTTTGGCTTGGCTTGGGTTGCTTTTGCGTTTACTTTACGTCAGGGGGTCGGGCTTGTCAACTTCAGCCCCCCAACGCATTAAATTATTAGGTAATAATTTAATAGAGAAAAAAAAAGCGGGTTTATCCGCGTCAAATCAATTTAGTCAAAAAGTAAATACTACACCTTAGCGAAAAAACACTACACCTTAGCGAAAAAATACTACACCTTAGCGAAAAAATACTACACCTTAGCGAAAAATTGCGTTTTTTTGCTCATATTATTTTCAGATTCAAAACT
>JAFUUW010000044.1 GCA_017471265.1 Alphaproteobacteria bacterium | reverse complement strand
CCTTGTCGTTGCGCCTACCAGCATTTCTCCCACGCACCGGAGTATACAAATTCAACCCAGACATACGGCAAAACATAACCCAACACACAGGGAAAATGGTAACACAGGAGAGGAAATTTGCCATTCGAAGCCGTGTTTTGTTTTGAATAAGAGTAAATAGCCTCTTGACTGGAAGCTCATAAGCTGTCTATTCGCTCGAAAATTATAGAACAAATGCAGAAATATATCCCAAAACAATTATAAAAAATGATAAAAGCATTGCGAGATCTCGAATATGCGAAATTATTTGCACTTAAAACATTGAAAAAGTGTCCCCCTCGCCTTTCGGCGAACACTTTAGTATTGCGCAAGATATGAAATAGAAAAGAAGTTCACATAGTACATATGATATAGAATATCATGTAGTATTTTACATAAAATATAAACGCAGGATATTATACAATGATATTGTCGAAAGATGTATTGAATGACAAGTGAAGTATTTTTTATCGACTATGCAAATAGAATAAACCAGAATGTGAAATTTTGTTATACGTATGTGCCGTCTTAGTTTTTCTTCATTTTTCAACATCCGAGTTATACAATATTAAAATATAAAAACGTAACAGGAGGTTACGTGCGGAATTTCGATAGTTAACGACGGGGACTAAGTACTGTCTACACGAGATATTGGCGAAATATAAAAAGAATGATAAAAGCACAATTAACAGCAAAAAGAAACGGAACAATAAGTAGAAAAATATAAAGTAAATACTAGGTTAGAGGTAGATTATGAGAGGAAATAAAAGTATTATTGCCATGACAAGAAGTAGCGTGTAATAAGCGACGATTTATCAATGGTATTTTTTGAATATTGCATAGCAGGTCGCCGTGGCGAGATTTGTTCAAATGTTACGGAGAATATGGGGCAACGTATCGGCATTTTAGATATCAGCGCAATAAAAGTATATAAAAAATATATTGGAGACATTTATGAGAGAAAAAGTGATGCAAATAAATTGAGATAGACACAAGGTGATGTAATGTACATTATAACGCATCGAAAACCAAATGAATCATACAGAAGGGAGACACCCCCAAAATACAGTTGACCGTGAATGAAACTGATATGCCAACCAGAGTTTTTGCTACAGAAGATATCAATGCAGATTGCGTATAGGCTGTCAATCTTATCAGAATCAAAAGGTGAGTATTTATTTCCAAAACGTGAAAACCTTCGCCTTTAGATGAACATTCCAGCATAATGTAAGGTATGGCATACAAGAGAAATCCATATAGTGTATACGATCTAGAATATCGCATAGTACTCTGTGTGAAATATAGGCATATGGCGTTACACGGTAATATTACGGAGAAGTATATAGAAGTGATGAAGAAGATATGCTTTGCCAACTACGTGGACGTGATAAATGAAACGTAAATCTTGCTCACGTACATATGCTGATTTCGGTGCCTCCGCGTCTCTCAACGTCGAAGGTCGTACAATATGTAAAGGGGAAAGATAGCAGAATCTGTAGGCGCCTCATAGGTAGAATAACCTCAGGATTTCCGAGTTCTAATGGTTTACTTTTTATAATTCGCTTTCCGAGCGTGCCGCAACCTGCCAGCTTTCAGCGGACGGATCATCTATTCGTTAATCTCAAATTCAGACTTGGCGATTGCTTCGGGCAATTATGCATTTATGAAAAAATAAACATTCTTTCGAATGTAAATAATTTTCCAAAACATCAAAATTTCACTTCCGCTATTACTTTCCATATTGGAATTTAAAAAATAAAATTACAATATTTTCGTAAAAACTCAATTACTATTCACGCCTATATTACTTGCAACTTGGAAAATTGTCAATTTTTCCTCAAACTTTACAATCTACATTATCTTTGAACGAAGCTACACTTTATAGCTTATTCCTATTTACACTTGCCATTTGATATCGTCTTTCTTTTTCAATAATTGGGGATTGTTGTTTTGCATAAAGTAATCGTATCAAAAATTTACCCCTATTTTTAAATAAAGCATTATATTTTGTTAAACTATTTTAATTTTTCTGCTTACTGTACTCCAATCCAATTGTCTTTGGAATGGGGAGCGTTGCAATATCTGCCGATTTTGCCTGCTGTTACACAAACTCCGTAGTCAAGCTACACCCTTTGGCGTCAGGAGAGCGTTTTACCTCAACTCCGCACTCCAGTTTGGCAATTTGTTGCCTTCTGCCCCATACATATGACGCAATGATTCGTCAACAAAGTTTTTCCTGTGAGAGTATTTTTCGGATATCCTCTCCAGAGCCTTGTTCAATATCTTTGAGTCAAACTGCTCTCTTATAACCTCGAGTACAGAACTCAACTTTGATGGCAGATCATACCCCGCCCCAATCAAATTCATCGCTGCATTCGTTTTGTTGATATCATAGTTCGTCATCTTCTGCACAGCCTTCAAAATCGAGTCAACGGCAAACGCAACCAATTGATCCTCCTTTGTCTCTACCTTTTGCGCTGCACTTAGGTGATCTACGATACCGCGGCTGTGCGGTGTACGCCCACTGTACAAAGTTTCTGTACTTCTGGGGTACAAACCATTCACGTAATCGCCCCCATTTTGGGCATAACCGTAATTCATATTCGCATTTGCCCGTGAGTTCACGGGATATGACTGAGGAAAAAATCCCGGAGCATACCCCTGATACTGCCAATATGAAAGCCCCTGTGGACTGGTAAAGTCTTGGCGATACCACTGTTGTGACTGAGAATTCCAGCCCCGCATTTCATTTGGCAAATTTTTGTCAAAGCCAGTTCGCGTTTGTTGAGGTAGCATTCTGCCGTAATCTTGATGCTCTACCATCTTCCACTTTTCCCTCTTTACCTCTTTTTTCTTCTTTTGGTATTCATTCTTGAACATATTGGAAACTTTTTCCTGAGGCAAATACCCAGTTTCATATTTCCATTTTGACAATTTTTCATATTGTATCTTTAGCTTTTCTATCTCGCCACTAAGTTGTTTAATTATTTTTTGATATTTTTCTTCGCTTTTTGTTTCATTTTTCTTTGCTGCGTCAAGATTTTCCCCAATTTCTTTGATACTGCTAAGAAGTAGCCTATTTTGTGCGGTTGTTTTATCAAGCTCGCTCTGCAAGCCATCCATTTTCAGGAGCGTCGCTGCCTCCAATTTTGCATCAGCTGCATCTTCAGCGATTTTTGCCTTCCGAAACTTATCCGCAAATTTCAGCAAAGACTTGTTGGTGTTGACGGCTTTTTTTATTCCTTCCTTCAGCGCATCAATCGTCAAAAGATTTTTTGCTTCCGCATCGGCGTATGCCTTTGCCATAAGGTCATACCTTTTTTTCGCATTTGCCTGTATTTTCGACAGATGAGAAATTTTGTCTAGAAGGCGAGTCTCCACAATCTTTCCTGCATTCAGGAGTTCGTCGTACCGCTTTCGAAGCTCGATCAATTCACT
>JAFUUW010000043.1 GCA_017471265.1 Alphaproteobacteria bacterium | reverse complement strand
CTCCCAATGATTCTCCACCTTCCAACGTTTTGGGAATAAAAAGCCCCCCTCAGCGACGTATTACGAAGGAAGACAGAGACATTATTGCCAGGACAACAAAGACAATGTGGTCGCGACTCTCGCATAGACAACCCGCCCCCATCATTTCGGACAACAAAGTTCTCAAAGACGCAGCCCCTTCACCAACACTTTCTTTAACATTGACAAAAACCAACTACTTACCGTGCAGCAATCTCTGTCTTTCCAAAGTACGGTACTAACGCTTCAGGAATCTTGATTGAGCCGTCGCTTTGTTGGAAATTTTCCAGCACGGCAATCAGGCAACGACCGACAGCCAAGCCGGAGCCGTTTAAAGTATGAACAAATTCGTTTTTGCCGGTAGCTGTTCGTTTAAACCGCGTATTCATACGCCTTGCCTGGAAGCTATTACAGCGGGAGCAGCTGGAAATTTCCCGATACTTTCCTTGCCCCGGCAACCATACCTCCAAGTCATACGTTTTCTCCGACGAAAATCCCATATCCCCAGTTGAAAGGACAACAGTCCGAAATGGCAACTCAAGCTTTTTCAAAATGCCTTCAGCACAAGCAGTCATACGCTCGTGCTCCTCGGCGGCTTGCTCCGGCGTTGTTATGCTAACGAGTTCGACCTTTCCGAATTGATGTTGCCGCAGCATACCAACGGTATCCCGTCCAGCAGCCCCAGCCTCCGAGCGAAAGCAAGGCGTATAAGCGGTATACCTCAGAGGCAACTCGCACTCGTTCAATATCTCGCCATTGTGTATGTTCGTAAGCGAAGCTTCGGCAGTCGGTATGAGATAACTTCCGAGCGTCGTCTTGAATAGGTCTTCCTCGAACTTTGGAAGCTGCCCAACGCCAAACATAGCCTTTTGTTCAAGTATCAGTGGGACATATACCTCAGTGTACCCATTTTCCTTCGTGTGAACATCGAGCATAAACTGAGCAAGCGCACGCTCCAAGCGAGCCAATTCCGAAAAGAGGAACACGAAACGAGAGCCAGCGATGCGTGCAGAGCGCTCGAAGTCCATCATACCAAGCTTAGCCCCCAGCTCGTGATGCTCCAGAGGAGTAAAGTCAAAATCTCTAGGCGTTCCAAAGCGACGTACCTCGACATTGTCGTTTTCATCGGCACCCACAGGACACTCGTCGGAAGGGATATTCGGTATAGCGGCAATAAAATCAGCAAACTCAGCCTTCGCAGCGGTCGCAGCTTCCGCCACTTCAGCAATCTCCTTTTTAAGAGCCTCCATCCTCGATTGAAGCTCAGTTACGTCCTGCCCCTGTGCTTTGGCTTTTCCGAACGCTGCGGAATTTGCGTTACGTGCCTCCTGCAACTTCTGCAACCTAGTCTGCAGAGCGCGGGATTTTTCATCCAGCCTCAGGAGCTCGGCCTCAACCGGTTGTTTATTCCGGTTTTTCATAGCTTTGTCGAGAACGCCAGGATTTTGCCGTACGAAATTTATGTCAATCACCGCTTACTCAGTCTTGAACAGTCGCTTCTGCTGAAGTGTAGCACGAAGAGCCCAAACAGGAATAAGGCTATCGACAAAACCTGACCAGTCGTCAGTGTTACTGAGCCAAAGTAGGTATAAGCCTCGACATCTTTGAAAAATTCGATAACAAATCTGGAAGACGAATACATGACGCAAAAAATCGCGGTAATAACACCCCGTCCGATAATGCTCACGCCTCGCAATCTGAAGATTATGAAGAGCAGCCAGAAGTTAAGCAATCCCTCAAAAAACGCCTCCATAATTTGTGTTGGATACCTAGGCATCTGGTCAACCAGAGAAAAGATAATGCCCATATCAGAGCCAGTGATTTTTCCGTACAGCTCTTGATTTACGAAATTCGCAAACCGCCCTATCCCGACGCCTAGCGCGCCAGCAAAAGATAAAACATCCGCTAAAACGAGCCAGGATAACTTACGCCTTTTGACAAAGGAATAGGAATATACGGCGAGAGCAATAACCGAACCGTGAAACGCCAATCCACCATTACGAAGCATAAATATCTCCAGCGGATGATTTATGAAATACTCCAGGTCATAGAAGAGAACGTGCCCAAGCCGCGCCCCGGCAATTATGGAGACAATCCCCCAAAACATAAAGCTGTCGAATTCTTCTTTTGTTGGAACAGCGACATCGTTCGCCCGCAGCTTCCGCAGTACCCACGTTGCCACGCACCAGGACAGGAAAAGCGCGGACGCGTATATCACTCCATACCAATAAACGGGAATCGAACCAACGTGAAACGCAACGGGAGAAACCGACCAAACAAACACAGGAAAGCTGGAAAAGCAACACCTGCGGGGATTGTAGCATGATGGAAATGCAACCGAGATATGCCTACGAAAGGGATTTCGCCTGGGGCACCTGTGGTGGGGCAGCCCTATTGCTTTTCATCCTGCGGCTCAAGCGTAAGCCGTTACCCCAGACACTGTCTACACGAGATTGATAGAAATGATGTAGGACGCAAGCAGACTACGAAATAGATTTTGAATAGCCCACGTCTCCTTCCTGTGATAGGGCAACCAGCACCATTGCCACTTGTTTCGCGGTTCAAGCACAGGTCGTTAACCACAGCCCCCCAGTACAATTTGTAACATTTCGGAATACGGGGTAGTGTTTGCCGTGTGTTACCATCGCTGTGTGTCCGTGTTTGCGAGTTTTCGATGCTTCTTGAACACGAGCTGGCATGGGTTGACGAGAAGATCTATTGGGAAATTTATGAGAACTCACTGAAGTATCCGAATGAGTTTTGGATGCGCCATATGCAGGATATTTCCTGGAAGAAGTCGCCGGAGATTGCTTTTGATGAGCGAAGTGGCAGGTGGCTTCCTGGCGGGATTTCCAATGTGTGTTACAACTGTATCGACAGGCATGCCGAGAAAACGCCTGACAAGCCGGCTATCGTTTGGTATGGCGACATGCCAGGTGAGCGTCGCGAGATATCGTTCGCGGAGCTCCAGCGTATGGTTGTTCGGATATCGTCTGTGTTGCGTGCTCGCGGCGTAAAGAAAGGCGATGTTGTTGGCTTATATATGCCGATGATTCCTGAAGCGATAGCGGCTATGCAAGCTTGCGCCAGGATGGGGGCATTACATCTAGTCGTCTTCGCCGGCTTTTCTGCAGAGGCGTTGGCGTATCGGCTTTCGGTGTCGCAAGCAAAAGTTATCTTGACGGTTTCAGCTGCCAACCGTGGAGGGAAGCGGATAAAGGTACTCGACAACGTCGAAGCTGCAGTAGTCAATATGGAGCGTCCGCCTGAAATAATCAATGTCGACACTCTGGGTAATGTTGAGTTGGACGATCGGATAGCGTGGCTGAGTGAAAGCGACAATTTGTTTGTGTTGTACACCTCTGGTTCGTCCGGGAAACCGAAGGGCATAATTCACTCTGCGCTGCCGTATATCCTATATGTCGCGACAACTTTCAAGGTTATCTTTGACATAAAGCCGAATGACGTGTACTTCTGCACATCGGATGTAGGATGGATAACCGGGCATAGCTATATCGCGTATGCACCACTGTTTTTTGGATTGACGACAGTGATATTCAGTGGAAGCCCAACGTATCCCGAAGCCGATAGATATTGGGACATTATCGAGCGAGAGCACGTATCAATTTTTTATTCCGCACCGACCGCTATAAGGTCTCTGCAGATGTTCAATCGGAAATTTGTCGAAAGGCACGACCTATCATCCCTTCGTATTCTCGGAAGCGTTGGGGAGCCGATAAACCGCTCTGCTTGGCAGTGGTACTTCGATGTTATCGGCGGTGGGCGTTGCCCAATAATGGATACGTGGTGGCAAACGGAAACCGGAGGGATTGTCCTTGCTCCACTCCGCACTCTCAAGCAAAAACCAGGTGTTGCCGGTAAGCCGTTTTTCGGCATCTCACCAAAGATATCGGATAATGGCGAATTGACAATAACGAGCAAGTGGGCTGGGCTATGTCGCGCGGTTGTTTATGAATGTGGAGTTGCCGGAAACACGACCGAGTTTTGCGAAAACATATTCAGGAAAAATTACTTCAAAGATGGTGCATTCCTGACTGGTGATGGAGCAACGCAAGATGCAAATGGTGATATAAAGATAAGCGGACGGCTAGACGACGTCATAAACATATCCGGGCATAGATTGGGAACAGCTGAGTTCGAGTGCGCAATAAACAAAATTGACGAGGTAAAGGAAAGCGCAGTTGTTGCTGTCCCTCACGATATAAAAGGGCAGACGGCGTTTGCCTATGTTGTGTCGAAGACCGAGCTGCTCACGCCGGAAGCGAAGGCGGACATAGCGAAAAAGATTGTTGCCGCCACGAGGTGTTGCATCGGCGCGATAGCCAAACCAGACTTCATCGCATTTGTCCCGGATTTACCGAAAACCCGATCGGGAAAGATTGTGCGGCACATTCTACGCGCAATCGCAAATGGCGAAAGCTATGAAAACAAGGACGTGGCATCGGTCGTCAATTCAAGAGTACTACCCGATTTGCAAGCAGCCGTACATAACTCACTCCATTGCCCAGATATGTGCAAGCTGAAGTAGGTTGCCCCCCAGCACGTTCGAAAAGCAGATTAGAATATTAAATCGTCAAAGTTTTTCACTATAATTTTGCTCGTATACATTTTTAACACTTGTCTACCAAGGTATTACATAAAAATAACTTGTCAACTGAATGCCCATAGGTTTAGAATACTCTTGAAAAGCGAATTAAAACACAAACCCTCAACACTAAGGCATCTTAATTTGTTATATTTGTGACACCCTCGTTATTATTCTGTTTTTTCAATACTCTTAACACTTATCTGCTCAGATACCACTGTAAATACCCCACCGACTGGGTACCGGTAGTCTAGATCACACTTGGAAAGTGGACTAAAAAATTAAATCGCCGAAAATCAGATTTTTAATATACATATATTTACATCACCTCTTCCTTGCATTTTTATATCTTCAATATCCTCAACACTTATCTACTTAGATATTGCCACAGATAACATCCTAATTGGATACCGGTAATTCTAAATCACATTTAGAAATCAGATTAAAGAGCAAACTCGCAGGACTCAATTATTTTAAAAAACATCATTTTTATAACGTTATTCTTGCTTATCAATATATTTTATTTATCTAAGCGCTGCCGCAAAATATCTTTTTTTCATAACTGTTGTTCGCATATAAAACATCATTTTACCTTAAAATAAAAGTTCTTCACTCAATATCACACTCCAAAAATACCTCACACCTTACCTTTATCTACTCCCCTTTGCACCTCTCTTCTTTAATCCTTGTAATTTCCCGTCGCTTTTACGTATTTGTGGAGCTACTGGAACCAATATACGACCGAACACTACATTTCCACTTATCACATCCAAGCAACTAGCAGAGCATACCTCCTCCTCGCATATACGCATCTTGCAGATACATTCAACTCTTGCATAGAATTGCTCATTTTAAAACCCGGTCAACCTCCTGGAAATAAATACCCTAACAGCTGGAAGTCGGAGGTTCTAGTTCACGCTTGGAAAGCGAATTAAAAGAGTAAACTCTTAGAATTCGGAAATTCTACAGTTATCATGCTTATGATGTGCCCCTTGCTCCTCTACATATTCCATATATTTTTGCACCTTCTTTGCACTTAACGGCTCGTATGTTGCGACAAAATATCCTTTCGCTCACAGACACCATTTCCAGTACCTTTTCTTAATCCGTGGATTTCTCCCCGTAACATTCTGCTCTTATACATCACACGACCTTCGATACTGGGGGATGCGGAGGCACTGAAAATAATGATAGGAACTTACATTTCCGCTTATTATATCTGTGTAGTTGGCAGAGCATACCTTTTTTATCACATCTATACACCTCATCTATTACTGTATAACACTCAGCACCTATATTTCGCACAAAAATACTATATTACATATGCTACGTGAACTTTTTCTGTATACCATACCTCGCGTTATACTGAAACGTCCGCCTAAAGGCGAGATTTTTCACCCTTCCCACGTTCTGGAGATAAAATTCCTCCCAACAATCCGTGCTACAATGTGGAGGCTTCTGACAGGGGGTGTTTACCGTGAAAAAGTTATTATTTTGCATACTCGATGGGTTTGGTTACAGCAAATCGGCATCTGGTAATGCAACCCTTGAGGCAAGATACGTAACTTCGCTCGTGAATGCTCCAGATACGAAATTTCTCGAGGCGTCTGGACGTAGTGTCGGCTTGCCTGACGGGCAATTTGGCAACTCGGAGGTCGGACACCTGACGATAGGTGCAGGTCGCGTCCTGAAGCAAAAGTTACCGTTGATAAGCGACGCTATTCACTCCGGAGAATTGGCGAAACATCCCGATTTGCAGAAGTTTCTATCACAGGTGAAAAACAATACCTGCCATCTGATGGGGCTTTTTTCCAGCGGTGGGGTACATTCGGATATAGAGCATTTCTTTTGGGCAATCAGCATCCTGAGGAAGCGCGATATAAACATCAAAGCTCACCTCTTTCTGGATGGACGCGATGTCGGCTTCAGAGATGCCCTGCCAACTTTGAAAGCCGCACTTGCCGCAGACAAAATCCGACTGTCGGAAATCGCCACCGTTCAAGGACGCTTTTTCGCTATGGACAGAGATAACAAACTGGATCGGACTGAAGCCGCTTATAATGCCATAACTCATGCAGTCGCAGAATATCACACCGAAGACCCTCTGGCTCTCGTTCGGGACTTCTATGCACAAAACATCAACGACGAAGCCATACCTCCAGTCACCGTCGGGAATTATTCTGGAGCAGATGACGGCGCCTCATTTTGGATGTTGAATTTTCGCACCGATCGAATAAAACAGATTTTGACAATGCTTTTGGATGGCGGATTTCACACAATGAATATGGTCGATTGCGGCGAGAATATAGACACCCGCTCGACCGTGCTTTTCCCAACGCACAAGGTTCGAAATACCTTCGGAGAAGTGCTCGCCCAAAATGGCATATCCCAACTGCGTATTGCTGAGACCGAGAAGTACGCCCACGTAACCTACTTTTTCAATGGCGGTCTCGATGTGCAGTTTCAAGGCGAGAATCGCATTTTAATCCCGTCGCCCAAGGTGAAGGACTATGCGGAAACGCCCGATATGTCAGCTACGGCTATAA
Organism: Alphaproteobacteria bacterium; assembly: GCA_017471265.1. Classification (GTDB taxonomy): domain Bacteria; phylum Pseudomonadota; class Alphaproteobacteria; order RUG11792; family RUG11792; genus RGIG4847. Next base: position 19,181 of record JAFUUW010000043.1, on the reverse strand, counting down.
CAGAAAAGCTCACTGAGGCTATGAAGCATTCTTCGCACCAAGTCATAATAGCAAACTACGCAAATGCCGATATGCTGGGTCATACCGGCGATTTTGGTGCGACAAAGAAATCTATGCAGCTGCTTGATGCGCACATCAAAAAGGTCGTGAGTGCCGCGAGCGAAAATGGTTACGGCATAATCCTAACGGCGGATCACGGGAACGCGGAAATTATGATGAACGAGGACGGAACGCCGAAGAAGACGCACACCTGTTCGCTCGTGCCTTTTATAACCATCCCAGAAACGCCTCTGCCCGGCAATCTATCTACCCTCGCCGATATAGCCCCTATCTTGCTGAAGCTACTGGAACTTCCCGTGCCAGGTGAAATGCAGCAGCTTGACTCGCTGAGAAAATGATAGAATGAAAAGATGCATTCGCCTTGCGTTATTTCTGTGAAGTCTATGAGACTTTTCAACCAGCATCCTTGCAAAAAGTATAAGCGGTTATGGGATAAAAGGGATATGAAGGGGCTTTGCAGCAACGTTATGGCAAGCACAATTGCACCGCCATATCCAACATAATTCCGACTAAAGGCACCGCCATATCCTATCTCACAGCTCCGACGTGCTTTCGACCAGAGATGCGGCAGCGTCCAAATTCTCTATCTCAATGTATTTTTAACCGGAGGGATAGTAGCACTCCCCCCCCTTCCCAAAGTTGGGAACGCTACGGCATTCCCTTCTCCACCCCAACGTAATTTCTATCGAGGAAACCGTGGCAGCCCATTTCATGCCCCGAGGTAATTCTGGCTAGAAACACAACCGACCCCACTTTCCACCGTAATTTCAACTGGGAACACGCCTCCTCCTGCTCTTCTTCAAGGTCTGAGACGTCGCAGTACCCCCATCCCCCGTAATTTTGGCTAAAGACACAGCCGTATCGCCTCTCACGGCTCCGACGTGCTTCCGCTCAAAGGTACAGCAGCATTCCTGCCTGGCTCCAAGGTCGGAGACACAGCCGCACTCCATCCCCACATAATCCCGACTAAAGACGCTGCCTCATCCCCCCACCTACACAATCACGGATCTATGACCACTGTCCCGCTTGAACTGGATGTCGAGCCACTGAATGACATCGTATGTCCACTCTTCAAGGTAAATGGTACATTCGAGAAAAATTTTGCCGAATTTGTAAATGACAAGTTGGCGTTGATGTTTACTTCCGCTGCACTTGTAACTCCCGTTTTGGGAATGAGCTTGAGAATGGCTGTGCTTCCATCCGCGGTAATACTATGGTTTATCGTTGTTGCCGAAGCTTCACTCAAAATCTGGAGCGTTGTGTCTTCACGAACGTTATTGGGGTTCGAAATATGCCCCCTCGAACACTTATTTCCCCTCCCCAACACTCAACATCCCCATTTGTGAATTTGCTTTGATCCCCAAGAAATAGTAGATTTCCATCAAGTCCCAAACTGTGGGAAGTCTGAAAAGTTTCATTGTCATTGGCATTCGCTATATTTGCATTGACTGTGAGTGTATTTTGCGCTCCATTCTCCAGCCAGATCCTTTGGTTGCTAGAACTACATCCATCGTGAACCAAGCACAGAGTATTCGTCGCAACGTTGTTATCCGAGCTGCTCAAGAATTCCGACAGATCTGTGATCTCCTCCCTAATCTGCGCATCGTTTACTCTTTCATAATACCCCGTGATTTTTCCACCACCAGTTGGACGATAATACTTTGTCGTACCGGTAACTATGCATTCATTATACAAAGCATCATGTTCCATAGTATGTCCGTGATTTACTACAACCACACCACCGCCCGGTGAAACAAAGCTCGCTTTGTCCTCTTCATTTTCCGGACAAGTTATCGTTCCATAGTTGCTTAACGGCACACCTATTACCTTCAATGTCGTTCCCGCTCCCAAATTCATCGTCGCCCCAGCTTCAATAGTTCCTCCAGATCGGATTTCGATGGTATCAGAAGCCATTGCCCCAGCCGAAAACATCAACAACCCAAGAAGTATTTTTGTGGTTTTCATTCTTGCCTCCTAAAAAACAAACATGCACAAGCACATCTGCACTTACAAAAATTACTATATTAAAAACGTTAAAATTCAGTTAATGCAGGATATTCAAACGTTAAATCTGAAGTGCATAACGTCGCCGTCCTGGACGACGTAGTCCTTGCCTTCGAGGCATAGTTTACCCGCCTGTTTGGCTTTCTGCTCACCACCGCAATCGACGTAATCCTGCCAGGACACCGTCTCCGCACATATGAACCCACGCTCGAAATCGGAATGTATCACCCCAGCTGCTTCCGGCGCCTTCATTCCACGCGTTATCGTCCACGCTCGCGTCTCTTTCTCCCCGGCTGTGAAATACGTCAACAGCCCCAGCAATTCATACCCCTCCTTCACAACGCGGCTTAACCCCGTTGAAGAAAGCCCGAGATCGCCCAGGAAAGCCAGCTTGTCCTGCTCGTCATCGAGGAGCGCTATCTCCGCTTCGATAGCCGCCGAAATCACAACAACCGGCGCCCCAGCGGCTTTCTCCGCAACGCGGCGCGTGTAATCGTTTCCACTAACGACATCACTCTCCGACACATTGCAGACATACATCATAGGCTTCGTGGTTATCAGCTGCAGCTTTCGCAGTTCATCCGCGGACGCGTCAGCCTTTATGGCAGGTTCCCCCGCCTTCAAGACATCATAAACCGCCCGCAAGACCTCGAGCGTTTCCTTCGATTGCTTATCTCCCGATTTTGCCTTCTTCTCAAGGTTTGGAATTCTTGCCTCAACGCTCTCCAGATCCGCCAGTAAAAGTTCCGTCTCTATAACATCGATGTCAGAGACCGGATCCACCTTCCCAGAAACATGGGTTATATCATCATCGTCAAAGCAACGGACAACGTGTAGTATCGCATCAGTCTCGCGTATATTCGCCAAAAATTTGTTGCCCAGTCCCTCGCCAGCACTAGCCCCCTTCACGATGCCAGCTATATCGACAAACTCAAGCTGCGTCGGAATAATTGCCGCCGAATTCGCGACACGTGCCAACGCCCGCAACCGCTCGTCAGGCACAGCAATACGCCCGACGTTCGGCTCTATAGTGCAAAAAGGATAATTGGCAGACTCCGCTGCGGCAGTCGAAGTCAGAGCATTGAATAAAGTCGACTTTCCAACATTCGGAAGCCCAACAATACCGCAGTTAAACCCCATCTACTTTATCTTGTGTTCCTTGAAGATAACGTGTTTTCTCACACGCGGATCATACTTCTTCAGCTCCAACTTATCGGTCATAGTCCGAGGATTTTTCTTGGTAACATAAAAATACCCCGTTCCTGCAGAACTCAACAGCTTGATCGAAATAACCGGCCCTTTAGCCATATCAAAATCCCCTACACAAAATGCCACCTGGAGCGGGCAAAGGGATTAGAACCCTCGACCCCAACCTTGGCAAGGTTGTGCTCTACCACTGAGCTATACCCGCATCCACGGGGTCAATTCTGCCACGCCCTGCAAAACCAGTCAAGGAGAAATTTGGAATGTGCACGGGCGCGAAGAACAGCGCTCTAGCCCGTTTTTCAGCACACAAAGTGTTCCCCCCTTTGCTTATAGATGTTGTTTTCAATATCCTTTTCTTAGTTAGTATAACTTTCCGATACTTTTTATATATTACACAACGTTTGACGCTGCGAGGTACGACGACACTGATGATAGCCTGTATGTCTGATCTGACCTCACATTTTCGCAGATTGATAATTGGTAGTCTTGTTTATTTATAAAACGTAGAATGGGTAAAACCCCCGCCTTCAGGCGAATATTTTAGTATGATATACAAAAGTTCATATAGTGTATATAACATAGAATGCCACACAGTACTCTGCGCAAAAATATAGGTGTAGGACGCTATACAATAATATTCCCGAATATAAAAGAGGCAAGTAGTGGAAAACTGTAAGGGGAATTTCAGGAATTAAGGAAACGGTACTGTGGACAACAGCTGTGGGGAAGGGGATATTTTATTGCAACGTCTGGACAGATAAGTTCAAAGGATGTACAGAAATATGTAGAAGGCTGCCATTAAGCTCGACAGCTTTACAATATCCAAATTTTAGGAGTTTACCCTTTATAATCCGCTTTTCAGACGTGAACTAGAACCACCGGCTTCCAGCCGCTAGAGTATTTATGTGTTCTCGCACAAACACTCTGTATTTATATTTACCAAAGCAATATGCAAACTTCTTCTGTACATCATATATCACATTACACTGTGAAGTGTTCGTCTAATGACAGGTTTTCTCATATATTCCACGTTTTGAAGACAAAAAATTTCCGGTATAGCCGGCGCCTCTTGACTATATCTACTCCACAGGCGCTCCCTCTATTTCCAAGCTGCTAAAATTCACCCACTTTGGAAACCCCGAAATTCTCACCAGGGTAGCCCCGTTGCCTTCCAGGATATGAACATAAACCTGGAGCTCCCCCACTGCGTCGTGCGTCAACATTTCGGGAAGGATATACCACTTCAAAGTCACGTATCTATTATTCTTTTTTTTCCAAAAGGGGCGAAGAAAAAGCCCTGATTTGCCGAGCGGCAGTCAAGCCTGCAGGGCGCAGCCCGGAAAGCAAGCGTTAGCGCAGCGTGGCTTGACGGCTTAGTGGAAAGGCAAATCAGTATAATGCGAGTAGCCCTTTGGAAAAAATAATGATAGCCTCCCCACATCATTGCCGGAACGTACCCATTGTGCTATCCTGAAACTAGGGAGGTGTTTTTTTGGATGTCTTCTGATGTTTCTTGTTCGAGTTGGTCGACTGTTTATTTCGTTTCTTGCCTCGATTGGTAATGTGGCGGTGTTCATGCTTCGCTCACTTTCCTTCGGTTTTGCACCACCATATTATTGGCGACAGATACTGCAGCAAGCTGTGCAAATTGGCTATTTCTCCCTGCCCGTCGTTGGTATGACCGCGCTTTTCACCGGTATGGCGATGACGCTTCAGTGTTATGCTGGATTTTCGGAATTTACTGCAGAGAATGCGATACCGTCGGTTGTTATGATCGCTATGACGCGCGAGCTCGGGCCCGTTCTGACGGCTCTTATGGTTGCCGGGCGTCTCGGCGCTTCGATGACTGCTGAGATTGGCACTATGAAGGTTACCGAGCAGATCGATGCCCTCACGACGCTGTCTGTCAATTCGTACAAATACCTTGTTTTCCCGCGATTGCTGACAGGAACAACTCTTCTGCCATTCCTAGTATTCATTGACGACATCATAGGAATTCTCGGCGGATATCTCGTCGGCGTATATCACTTGAACTTCAACGCTGCGAACTATATCCGCAACACTTTTGAAGCGTTGACCTTCAGCGATATATCCTCTGGGCTCGTGAAAGGGGCAGTCTTCGGTTTCCTGATTTGCCTGATGGGATGCTACCAAGGTTACTTCTCGAAGGGAGGGGCAGAGGGCGTTGGGCGTGCAACCACGAATTCTGTCGTAACATCCTCAATATTGATTTTGCTTTTCGATTGCATTTTGACGTTTATTTTGTTTTGAGGAGGTACCTGTGGAATTTGTCGTTGAAGTCGAAAATCTCACAAAATCATTCGGGACAAAAGCCGTCTTGCAAGGAGTGTCCCTCAAAATACGTCGCGGCGAATCATACGTCGTGATAGGCGGCTCCGGCTCAGGCAAGTCCGTCCTTGTCAAGTGCATACTCGGTCTCATCCCATATGATGTCGGCTCAATCAAAATCAACGGGCGCGATATCTCGAAGCTATCTCAAAAGGAGCTATTCCAAACCCGCCTGAAATGCGGCGTCCTATACCAAGGCGGCGCCCTCTTCGACAGTCTCACCGTGATCGACAACGTCTCCTTCGGTCTGGTATATGGCTACGGTATGCCCAAGAAGAAGGCGTACGCCATCGCCTTGGAAAAGCTGCGATCCGTCGACCTGGATGAAAGCGTTGCGAGGATATACCCGGCAGAGCTCTCGGGCGGTATGATGAAGCGCGTCGCACTTGCCCGCGCAATTGCAACCGCCCCCGACATCATATTCTTTGACGAGCCAACGACGGGACTTGACCCGATAACAAGCGGCACCATCAACGATTTGATTGTGAAATGCACAAAGGAGATGGGCATCTCCGCTCTTTCGATTACGCATGATATCAATAGCCTGAAGCATATAAGCAACCGCGTGGGATTGCTCCACAATGGCAAAATGATCTGGGAAGGCAGCAATGCCGAACTGACCACAACGACAAACCCGTACGTCGTCCAGTTCATCAACGGGAATTCCCACGGGCCATTCACCAGCAACTAATCCCCGTTGGTTTCAAAATCCATGTCCAGGTGCTAACATCACCAGTAGATGCTGGAACTTACACTTAGGTGCGGTATGCTGAGTGATGCTGATCTGGAAAAAATTTGCCGACTGTCGAAAATCAAAATTGCCGATAGCGAGCGTGATGCTTTTTTGACCAAGCTCAACCAGGTTTTCAATTGGATTGAGCAAATTTCCAAAATTGACGTGTCGGGCGTCAACCTCGACGATGCCGACGATATGACGAGCACTCCCGAACGTCCGGACGTTCCCAATATGCCGAATTCCCGCACGGAGTTGCTGAGCAACACGCCTCACCAAAAGTTCGATATGTTCAGTGTCCCAAAGGTTGTCGAATAGTCAAAAGGAGTTATCATGATTGTGTACCTCAAAAACAGCGATAAGTTTGAAATCGAAGACGGAGCGTCTGCCGCCGATTTGGCTTGCAAGCTTGGGCTGCAGAAGAAGGCTCTTGCCGCAACCGTCAACGGCACTACGACCGATCTTTCGACTACGTTGCGCAATGAGGACACAGTTACGCTTTTGACTTACCAAGATCCCGATGGTCTCGCCGTCTTGCGCCACTCCCTTGCCCACGTTATGGCAAAGGCGATAGTCGATAATTTTGACGCCGACGCGAAACTAGCAATTGGTCCTTCAATTGAGAATGGATTTTATTACGACATACTCTCCTCCCGATCGTTTTCTACTGAAGACTTGCCCGCCATCGAGGAAAAAATGCGTGAAATCATTCGGCAAAACCTGCCGTTTGTCCGCTCAACTATGACAAAACAGGATGCCATCGACCACTTCAAATCTACTGGGCAAAAATACAAGGTCGAACTCGTTGAAGGCATCAATGACACGCACGTTAGCCTATATGATGTCGGCGGATTTCTCGATCTCTGTCGAGGCCCCCACCTTCCATCGACCGCGTATATCCCGCTTGATGCATTCAAGCTGACCTCTGTCGCGGGTGCGTATTGGCGTGGCGACAGCAAAAATGATATGTTGCAGCGGATATACGGCGCCGCTTTTGCCGATAAAAAGTCGATGGCATCTCACTTCAAATTGCTGGAGGAAGCACAAGCTCGTGATCACCGCAAACTTGGCGTAGAACTGGAGCTCTTCCACCTTGATGATGTCGCTCCCGGAAACGTTTTTTGGCTGAAGAACGGCTGCATCCTCTTCAATCTGGTCAAGGATTACATCACTCAGGTGATACGTCGCCACGACTACTTCCTAGTGCAAACCCCGCAACTTCTCAACAGATCGCTCTGGGAGACATCGGGGCACTGGGACAAATTCCAGGAAAATATGTTTATCGTCAACGATGACGAAACCACTATGGCGATTAAGCCTATGAATTGCCCGGGACACATAATCTGCTATCAGACCGGCGCCGTGAAGAGCTACCGCGACCTACCGGTGCGTATGGCGGAATTCGGATTGTGCCACCGCAATGAAAGTTCCGGCTCGCTCCATGGAATTATGCGTCTGCGTGCATTCATGCAGGACGACGCCCATATTTTCTGTGCTCCTGAACAAATCGTTTCAGAAACGCTCGACATCTGCTCCATATTGAAAGAGATTTATGCAAAGTTCGGGTTCACTGATATAAAAGTGAAATTTTCCGACCGTCCCGCAAAACGCGTCGGTTCGGATGCCGTCTGGGATCTCGCCGAAAAATCGCTTATGGAAGCAGCAAACGCTGCCGGGCTGACCTATACTCTCAACAAAGGAGAGGGTGCATTCTATGGGCCGAAGCTGGAATTTGTCCTCCGCGATTGCATCGGGCGCGACTGGCAGTGCGGTACGCTGCAGGTCGATTTCAATTTGCCTGAGCGATTTAGCATACATTATATAGACAAGGATGGTGAGCGAAAGACGCCGGTGATGATACACCGAGCAATCGTCGGCTCAATAGAGCGCTTCGTTGGTATACTGATCGAACATTACGCTGGAAAATTCCCATTTTGGTTGGCTCCAACGCAAGTCGTCGTTGCCTGCATAACTGATGAAAGTGCCGAATATGCCACCAAGGTTTTCCACATTCTGCGTAATGCCAGATTTAGAACACAACTTGATATCGAAAATGAAAAAATTACGTATAAAATACGCGAGCATTCATCGAAAAAAGTTCCTATGATACTCGTTGTTGGTAAAAAAGAAATGGCAGAGAACTCTTTGAATGTTAGATTGTTGGGAAACCAAAATACGTCTACCGTTTCATTAGATAAAATTATCGATTATTTGAACGATTTCAAAGATAATGTAAAATGACAATTTTTGCGAATTTCTTGCCTTGAAATGATAAAAATTGGTGGAATTTTAAAATTTTCATCATTAGACTACCCCGGACGTTTGTCCTCGGTAGTCTTTTGCCAGGGGTGCCCAAACCGTTGTATCTATTGCCACAATCCTGAATTCATTCCTACTACGAATGTTTCACGTGAAACATTTGAAGATTTTTTGACCTTCTTAGATACCCGCAAGGGGCTGCTAGACGCGGTGGTTTTTAGCGGCGGAGAGCCTCTTATGCAGCCCCATCTGCCTAAATGCATAGAAAATGTAAAAAACAAAGGCTTCTTAGTGGGACTTCATACATCCGGCGTTATTCCACATATGTTTAAAAAAATTCTACCTCTTGTCGATTGGATTGGCTTCGATATAAAAAATAGCTTCGAACACTATGGAACTATAACCCAAATTTCAAACTCCGGCTCTCTTGCAAAACAGAGCTTCGATATGCTCGTAACTTCAAATACAAATTTCGAGATCCGAACAACGATAGACAGTCGAATTATAACAGAGGATAACCTCCTAAGCATCGCAAAAATCCTACAAGGCAACGGCATAAAAAAATGGGTACTGCAAGAGTGCCTTCTCCGTCAGCAAAACAAATCCGAAAAACTGCCACTTCCGAATGACGATGCCATAAGGCAGTTGTCGCAATACGTAAAAATTGAAATTAGAAAAGAATGACCATATCATTTTTCTTGCAGAACAACCTTTTTTATGTTCATTCAGAGCAATACTCTAAGATATACGAAGTTGCTGAAATGCGAAAAATGGCAGATAGCATTGCTCTTTTTCTAAAAGACGTTGCCTTGAATGCAAATTTTTCTCATTACAAGCGAATTGTCTACTCTTCCGGCGCCACTTCATTCACTACCGCCCGCATAATTTATTCGCTTTTGAAAGGATTACGAATAGCCTTTCCCGCTCTCACTTTTTTAGGAATTTCCCATTTTCTTACTTATTTGACCATTTTTAACAAAAAATCACCATCAGGAATCATCGCGATCCCAACTATGCGTGGTGACTATTTTATTTGCGAATACAACCAAAGTTTATTATCCTCCGCAAAAATATTGTCCATTGACACGCTTAAACGATCTACACAAATTGTATTTTTTATTGAAAATTCTGATTTCAACAATCTCAATTTAGCAAAATTACAATTTCAACTTTTAAATACGCCTGCTTTGACACGGAACTTAAACTTCATCAATAATGACTTGAAGATCGACTATGGATTTACTCCAGAATACAGAAATCAGAAAACTTGCGGTTTCTGACCTTTGTGAATTCAAAATGTTTCACGTGAAACATTTTATGAACTACAAAATCTCTGACCTTTCATTTTTTGCTTACTTAACCCGTCCCCAATATCAAACTTTCGGAATGTTTCACGTGAAACATTTGATAGGGTATGTTATCTTTCAAGTTTCGAGTTTTGAGGCCGATATACTATATATTGGCGTTCACCCGAATTATAGACGACAAGGAGTTGCCACCAGATTGCTGAATTGCAAATGTTTCACGTGTAACATTCCGGAAAATGGATTAGGGCAATTTAAAATTTTTCTAGAAGTTGAAACAGAAAATTTCTCTGCCCTTTCTTTTTATAAAACTCAAGGATTTGAAATAGTTTCTGTCAGAAAAAAATATCTAAAAGGCAAAGATGCCTACCTGATGTGCAAGACTATCTGAGAAATGTTTCACGTGAAACATTTCTCAATTTTCTAGCAAAATACGGTTGCACATATCGAAAAATTGTGATATCCTGAAAGTGGGAGTTAAACGAAGAATGTTTCACGTGAAACGCGACAAGTTGTTTGTAAGATACCTGGACTGTTTGAAAGAATGGAACAGGAATATTAACTTGGTTCAAGAAGACACTCTTGATGATTTTTTTAACCGGCATATTGAAGATAGTTTACAAATTCAAAAGTTTTTAAATAAAGATGACTGCATTATTGACATAGGCGCAGGAGCTGGTTTTCCAGGTGCGGTTTTATCTATTTGTGAATTTAATAATGTTATATTATGTGAAAAAAGCACGAAAAAATGTGCATTTTTATACGATTTGAAAGAAAAATTGGAATTAAGTTATAAAATCTTTAACAACGATATAGTAAGCCTAAAAACGCCTTCAGGAGCGTGCTCAGACTTGGTGGTTGTGGCAAGAGCATTTGGAGAATTGAAAAAGTTATTAGATATAATGTCTTGCCTTGGAGTTTCACGCGGAGTTTTCCACAAAGGAAAGAATTTTAAAAACGAAATTGAAAAAGCGAAAATGGAGTTCAATTTCGATTGTCGAATAGAAAAAAGTACGACAAATTTAGATGGGGTAATCTTGATTGTAAATAATGTGAGGAAACGAGATGGCAACAACAATTTCGATAGCTAACCAAAAAGGTGGGGTCGGAAAAACCACGACAGCCATCAATCTTGCTACGGCGCTCGCGGCGGTGAAAAAGCGAGTGTTACTCGTGGATTTTGACCCGCAAGGAAATGCCACTACTGGATTGGGGATATACTCTCGGAAATCAAATACAAGTTATGACGTATTGACGAAATCGAAGACCGTATCTGAGGTAATGACAAGCAGTGGTATTCCTGGATTAACGATACTTCCCGCAAGTATTGACCTGGTTGGCGCCGAAGTTGAACTAGTGCAAATTCAGGGGCGAGAGCGAATTTTGAAAGACGCTCTAGAACCATATGAAGATATGTTCGACTATGTAATCATTGATTCTCCACCGTCTATGGGGATTTTAAGCCTCAATTCGCTCGTAGCGGCAAATGGTGTATTGGTGCCACTGCAGTGTGAATATTATGCATTAGAAGGGCTAAGTTACCTTTTGAGCTCGATAAGTCGTATTAAGAATGCATATAATGCGGGATTACGACTGTTTGGCGTAGTTTTAACTATGTTTGATAAGCGGAATTCGCTAAGTCTTTCGGTTGAAAAAGACGCGAGAAAACATCTGGGATCGAAGGTGTTCAAGAGCGTTATTCCGCGAAATATCAGGATCTCGGAGGCTCCATCATACGGACGTCCGGTACTTATATACGACGTGAAGTGCCTTGGTTCATGCGCTTATATGGAGTTGGCGAAGGAATTTTTGGAAAGAGAAAGGAGTGAACAATGGAAGAGAAGTTAGGACGCGGATTGTCTGCTTTGTTGGGAGATTTGGAGGAAACACCTGCAGAAAATAACGTAAATACGAATAAAGTGGATATCGAAAAGGTATTCCCAAATGCAGATCAACCACGCAAATTGTTTGACGAAGAAAAGTTGAAAGAATTGGCAGGTTCTATTTCATTGCACGGAGTTTTGCAACCTATCGCAGTTCGAAAAAAAGATGATGGGTATGAAATCGTCGCGGGGGAGCGACGGTGGCGAGCTGCGAAAATTGCTGGGCTAAAGGAAGTGCCGATACATATTGTCGATTGCGACAATTCTGACCTTATGGCACTCGCGTTAATCGAAAACCTGCAGCGTGCGGACTTAAATCCCATCGAAGAGGCGGAAGCGATGCGAAATTTAATGTTGACGTGCGAATGCCGACAGGAGGATTTGGGGGTATTGCTTTCCAAAAGTCGGAGTTATGTGGCAAATGCGCTGCGCTTGTTGGCATTGCCGGAGCGAGTACGCGAGTTAATACGTTCAGGTAGGCTCACCGCCGGACATGGACGGCATTTGATAGGCGTCAAGAATGCTGAGGAGGTAGCGGGTATTGCTGCTCAAGAGGGGTGGAATGTCAGGCAGCTTGAGCAGGCGATGAAGGATTTGAAGGTAGAAGGGAAGTCTGCCGATGTCGAGCAGGTTGCGGCTCATCATGCACAGACGGGTGCTGGTACGCCTATCGACACGGCGGCAGACCCGGAAAGTATGGACATAGCAATAAGGGTGGCTGAGGCGTTGAAGGTTGAGACGAAGTTGAAGGTTACAAAAAAAGGTGGAGTATTTACGCTGATTTGTAAATCCTGTGAAGAATTGGAAGAGCTCGTCGAAAAACTGGTTTCGTTGGGGGAGCAGTAACTTTGCCTTCGGAAAAATCAAGGTAATCAAGGTGGGGTGTTCACGCTTATCGGTAAATCCTGTGAGGAGTTGGAAGAGCTCGTAGAGAAGCTGGTTTCGTTGGGGGAGCAGTAACTTTGCCTTCGGAAAAATCAGCGATTGAGATGACTTCTGATTAGCGCCTTGTTTGAGGGGTGAGGCTTTGTAATGGAGCGATAAAACAAATGGATTTCATCCTCAAAATGAAGGTTTGTGGGGGGGCAGGTATTTGAGTAATTTGCATATACCAATAAGCGTTGTCTTGTATCTGCCCCCTCAGGGCGCGAGGTCTTAATGAAACCTGCGTCCGACGTTATGTCTGTAAGAATAACTGTTGCAATTTATATAAAATATGTTTGCAATACTTAATTTATGCAATACATATAGTTATTGATTATGATGAGACGCCACTTTACGAAGCAAACAAAGAGAAGAGGTTATAGTGTTGGTGATAACTCAAGCATACCGTTGGACACGCGGAGGATTTCGTGTTTTGACAGTATGGTTGCTGGTGGGAGCGTAGCGCGTGTTAGGAATGGAAGGAAGTTATCGGTTTTTCCGTATGAAAAGCCATTTTCGTTGTACTCTACTATTCCCGAAATATGAGTACCTACCAGCGAATTTAGTAGCCGCTTTTTCACTTCAACAGCCTTTTTTCTCAGCATTTTCGCGCGGTTTAGTATGGTTACCCTAGGGAGTTGCAACATTTGCGCAGCTATGGTGCCAGAACGCGGTGAGTATGGAAACACGTGTAAAAGCGAAATATGAGCGTCATCGATCAATCGCAGGGTATTCTCAAACGCGGCATCAGTTTCGCTCGGAAAACCAGCAATAAGGTCGGCACCCAAAATAACACCCGGGCGGCGCGACAATATGCGGGTGCACGTGTCGATGACCTGCTCGCGAGTATGGCGGCGACGCATTGCACGTAACACGTCATTGTCACCGGATTGGATACTCAGGTGAAAGTGGGGCATAATGCGCGCTTCAGTGGTCAGTAGCGCAAGCAATCGCGTATCAATACGGGCGGGATCGAGCGAAGAAATACGCAGGCGCAGCAACGTGGGGAATTTCGCGAGAATAGCTTGTATAACCCCTGGGAAATCCAAGCCATCTGAGTTATACGATGTTATATCGATACCCGAGAGCACGATTTCCTTGAAGCCGAGAGAAAGGAGGTGCTCGATGCGCCGAGAAATGACGTTCAACGGCAAACTCCTGGATCGACCACGCGTAAATGGAACGATGCAGTAGGAGCAAAAGTGGTCACAACCGCTCTGTATTTGCAGGAAGGCGCGGGCACGATTTTGAAAAAGCTGGTCATCTTCATCGACTATTGCATTGCTGTCAAAGTTTGCAGCGGTCGCCGCGTGAGGAAGTGAAAGGTAGGAATTGACATCGCTTTTCGCATTGTTCTGCACCACAGCAAAGACGCCTTCCAAATTCTGGAAATAGGATGCGGAAGTTTTCGCCGCACAGCCGGTAACGATGATCTTCGCCTGCGGATTTTCGCGTATAGCCTTGCGGACGGCTTGCTTCGACTGACGCTCGGCTTCGTGAGTTACGGAGCAGGTGTTTATCACGATGACGTCATCGACCGGAGAAAGGCTATTCAGGATGGAACGCGTAATCTCGGTCTCGTAGGAATTGAAGCGGCAACCGAAAGTTATGGTCTTAATTTTTGCCATTCTTTGAGGCGGCGTTAGAGAGAACCGCGGAACGTTTGTTCCAGGTTAGGCAGAGGAACAGAGCAGAAACAACGGCAGAAGCTATGGTTGCGATGAATACGGCGTTCCAGCCATAGCTGTCGACGAGAAATCCTGTTCCAAAGCCGGCAATAGCGGTTCCAGCATACCCCAACGTTCCCGTGAATCCAGAGGCGGTAGCGGCAGCTTTCTTTGACGCAAAGTCGGTGGCAGCAACACCTATCAAAATTTGAGGTCCGGAGACAAGGAAACCGATACCGAGCATACAGATGGAGTTAATCGAGTGAGCATCTCGTGGAGCAATCCAAAGTATGGAAACGAGGACACCGAGGATAACCATGCAAAGAGCAGAAACGGGCCCGCGACGCCCTTTGAAGACCTTATCGGAAATGTAGCCAGCACAGAGACCGCCGACCATACTAGCCATATCGAAGGCGACCATCTGCAATCCGGCACCTGCTAACGAGCTTCCTTTGGATTCCAGAAGCAGCGTTGGTCCCCAGTTCAAGAAGGTCATACGGCAGATGTAGACGAAGAGGTTGGCAAAACCGACGAACCAGACTAGCCTGTTGTTGAGAGCGAGTTTCAAGGTCTCGAAGAAGCCGAGCTTTTCTTCCTCTTCATTTTTCCATTTGTTGCTTTCAGCGACTGATGCGAGACCTGTCATTTTTTCGACAGATGGAAGGTTCAAGGACTCAGGGGTATCGCGCAATCGATTGAATATAAAGGCTGCAAGTGAAATTGCAAAAACGGCAGGCGCGAAGAAAACATAACGCCAGCCGAAGTGTAGGAGGATAAACGGTGCGGAGAGGACGATTGCCGCGCTGCCTATCTGGTGGGAGGTATTCCAGAGAGACCACTTGGTGCCGATTTCTGTCGGGCTATACCAATGAGTCAGCATACGAGCGCAGGCAGGCCATCCCATCGATTGGAAGCAGAAGTTAAGAGACCAGAATAAAGCGAACATCGGGATTATGGAGCTGAAGCCCATACACATGTTCATGAATGCGGAGGCAAGCAAGCCGATAGACATAACGTATCGAGCCCGGCATCTGTCCCCTATGATACCGAAAAAGCATTTGCCCACGCCATATATGATCGCAGCAACTGAGATAACAATGCCGATGTCGGATTTTGAGAAGTGCAAGTCGGAGCAAATGGCGGGAATGGCTATAGAGAAATTCTGGCGGATGAGATAAAAAGACGCATAGCCGATCATTATCGAATACATCGTACGGAAGCGCCAATATCCGAAAACCTTGTTGCAGCTGTCAGAATATTGCGATTTATTCTTTCGTTTGAAAAAATCCACAGAAACCTCCTTCAATTTTCGAGGGACTTTGTGAGTATCTCAACGTCATTTTCGAAGGAGCGATCCTTCAACATCTCCTCCTTCACGCGCTTGACGGCGTGTATCACAGTCGAGTGATCCTTGCCGCCAAAGTTTCGACCTATGTCGGGGAGAGAACGTTTCGTCAGCTCTTTGGAGAGGTACATAGCAACATGGCGAGCTATCGCGATATTTTTCAAGCGCCTAGATGAATTCAAATCGGACAGCTTCACGTTATAAAACTCACATACTTTCCGCTGGATAAGCTCTATTGTAATAACTCTTTCATTAGAGCGCAACAAATCGCGCAGAACCTCTTGAGCCATATCAATTGTGATATCACCACCAACCAATGTCGCATGCGCAACGACACGATTGAGAGCCCCTTCCAGTTCTCGTATGTTCGACGTAATTTTCACGGCGAGGAATTCGAGAACATTGTCGGGAATTTTTGGCTTGTGGCGCTTCGCCTTTGATTGGAGGATACCCAGGCGCAATTCATAATTCGTTGGATGTATATCTGCGACCAACCCCCAGCCCAGACGAGACTTCAGGCGATCTTCGACGCCGTCCAGGTTCGAGGGAGATTTGTCGGCAGAGAGTATAACCTGGCGGTTGTTGTCGACGAGGTCGTTGAAGGTGTGGAAGAACTCCTCCTGCGTGGTGTCCTTGCCTCCGATAAACTGGACGTCATCTATCATCAAAACGTCGACATTGCGGAACATTTCCTTGAAAGATAAAGCATCTTTGAAGCGGAGGGAACGTATGAAGAGATACATAAACTTTTCCGCCGAAACATAGACTACCTTCTTTTCAGGCTGCGTTTCTTTCAGGTGCCAGGCGATGGCGTGCATCAGGTGCGTCTTGCCGAGACCGACACCACCATACAGGAAAAACGGATTGTACGCTGGAGTTTCGGACTCCGCCACCCGCATAGCAGCGGCATACGCTAGTTCATTCGATTTCCCCACGACAAAATTTTTGAAGGTGAAGCGCTTATCAAGACCGGATACACCTTTCATAACTCCGAGGTTTTCAGAAGACTTCGAAGGAGGCTCTTTTGAATGCTTCGTAATCTCGGCATTGTTGTTGTCATAAACATCTATGCTGACAAAATCGACCTGGCATCCGTATGACGTCAACACCTTTTTGAGCAAATCCGAATAGCGCCACGAGACGTTGTCTTTCACAAAATTTGACGGAGCAGAAAGCTTTAAAGTTCCGTCTTCGAGACTGATAAGCCCAAGCCTGGATAACCAGTTATTGAACACGCCTTCACCGACTTCTTTTTTGACGTCAGCTAGCGTTTCTTTCCAGACCTGCTGGAGCTTTTCCTCGGTTATGTTGGACATATCACTTTTTGAACTTTGATGTGAAATCGTCGAGACTTATGTCCGAATGCAATTCCATTTTGCTTGGAAGGAAGCGTATGGTCAAGTGCCGAGCCAAACCGACGTTTTCCTTAAATTGTCCTGGGGTTGTATACGCGGCAAAAACAAAGGCTCCCTTGGCTTTCGTATACGATCGCAGAGACACCTCACGTCCCATCTGATTTTTTCCGGTAATCATATCAAAACTGAATACCTCGATGGAGTCCTTGTAATTTTTCTTCAGCTGAGCAATTTGAGAGAAATACTCCTGCGAGGAAATGCCCTTCAATTTTTCATAAAGGTCAGATGAATAGGCAACGGTTATATGGCAAACAAAATTATGTCCCCTGTTGGCTCCAGGATCGACCTCGAAATCGACACTGGAAAGCCAAACCATCGAGGCTGGTATCATATCGCATGCGGCGGCGAGAATTACCGCCACAGCCTCCCATACCCACGACAGCCTACGCAGGGACAACGCGGCTCCGTCCTTTGTTGCTGTATACGACACGGACACGCTGACCGACAGATATAGCAGGATCGGTTCCCTGAGCTATGACAACAACAGAACCGTTGTTCAACCGCACAGTGTACTCGATGCCGTCCTGTGCGCGGCTACCAATTGCGTTTCCAGCAACACCACCAGCTATGGCGCCAGCTGTGGTCGTCAGAATTTTCCCATTTCCGCCACCAAATAGAGAACCAGCCAATGCGCCTCCGGCTCCACCAAGCAGAGTTCCAGCCATAGAGTGATCCGGCTTCAACTCGACACGTCGGAGCGAAATTACGGCACCTTCGTCAGTCCGGGACACCTCTCCAACGGACGCCTCATCATAACGACTACCAGAAAAATCGCCACCACAACCGGCAAGCAACAATGCGGCAGCGCAAAGCGAAAGAGCAACGGAACGCTTCAACATCCAGCCACCTATCCACAAAATTCCCTTCCTAGATTATACGGTTTTTGAACGCAAGGGGCAATTAGCGAGAAGACTGCACTTTAGGATGTAATGAAATTATAAAAAAAACATTAGCAAGAAATCTAACAAAAAGCGTCTTAATTTTCAAGATTATCAATAAATTATAATGCAGTAATGAAAATTACTCCTCGAAAGACAGTGCTTTTGGAGTTTATTATGAAGCTTTATTTTTAAAACGTGGAATGGGTAAAAACCATCGCCTGCAGGCGAAGACTTTAGCATAATGTACAGAAGAAGTTCGCATATAGAATATTGCATAACGTTCTGCACAAAACGTAGGCATAGAGTGTTATACGGCAATATTGCCGAGCATAAAAAAGAAAAAGTGGCAGGAAACCGCAAGGTGAGTTTCAGGAATTAAGGAAACGGTACTTGGGACAACACATGTGGGCAAGAGAATATTTTGTCGCAACGCCCGAACAGATAAGTGCAACGGAGGTGCAAAAATATATAAAGGAGCAATATATATTATAAATAGGATAACTTTAGGCTTTCCGAGTTCTAAGAATTTACTCTTTTAATCCGTTTTCCAAGTGTGAACTAGAACCACCGGTTTCCGGTCGGCAGTCATTTATTTTTAAAGCATTCTACATGCAAAAGACTTTAGTTTAATGAGTCGAATAAGGTGGAATTTCAATAATATTATGCAAATATATACATAGAGCATTATGCCATAATATTGTCGAAATGTGCCCAGAAGTGATACAGGAAGTATGAATCATCAAGTATATATGGTAAATAAAAAAAATATAAATCATATATTAACTTCGCCACCATCATATGTAGTTTTTTAGAAAACCGTGTAAATGCGAAAACTTCTTGAATTTTACATAATCAATACATATCTATCAAAGTTCTGGGAATGCAAATTTCAATCCTTATTCGATATTTTTATTCATATATTTTTTATAAAACAAAAAAAACGTACTGTGCATATTACATTAAATTCGTTAAAGCAGCATCTAGAAAACGAAAGATATTAAACAGACTTTGAAAGAGCTTTTAGGGCGTTGATACTGTTATTGATAGAAGCCTCTTGGAAATCGACGTCCCCTTTGGCTGCGTCAACCTTCTGCAACAACGCAGCCATCGTTGCATCAAGCAATTTATTTCGTAATTCGTTTGAAAAGCCG
>JAFUUW010000042.1 GCA_017471265.1 Alphaproteobacteria bacterium | reverse complement strand
CCCAATCCCCAATCCCCAATTTATTTAATATAAACAGTCGTAGGCTAATATATAATTAATTAAAATGAAAATATTTATCAACTTCTTTATATAACACTTATTTAAAAATGATTTGCTTTCTCTTCATAAGAACTTGTTAAACATAAAAAAATATTTAGTCATTAATTTTTTATTACATAATTTTTAAAATCAATTTATCTGACTAAATAATCAGACACCTGATCCGCAGTCATCATCGGCGAAAAAGTTTTCAGATTTCAGAAAGCTGGATTTTTCATATTGGCGTGTATCGCCGGCTCGATTTTATATAGGTTTTTCATAATGATTGCACTGCACAGCGACTTTATGAAAATCGAAACACAGGATATAAACCTGGTTGCTGGAGCAATAATAATCGCGATGATGCTGATGCGAAAAGAGCGAGAGAGCCGAGCAGATGTGAGTATTGAAGTGAGAAAAAAGTTGCAGTTTACGAAGAAGGAGGAGGAAAATTAAAAATGCTAAAGCTAGAAAATATTTGCTATAAGAATATATTGAGGAATATAACTCTTGAAGTGCAAAATGGTGAGTTTATCTATGTCACTGGGGATAATGGCGCTGGAAAAACGACACTATTCAACATTATTTCAGGTATACTAAAGCCTACTTCTGGAAGCGTACTTATCAATAACCGCGATATCAGTGAAATGTCGTTACGTGAAAGAACTGGGCTCATTGCAAATGTATTGCAAGACCCTCGACAAGATACTATCGCAGAAATGACGATTTTCGAAAATATGAACATAGCATATAAGCGTGGAAAGCGGCGCTTGTGTACTATTGCCACAACAAGACTACGTGCCTTGTTTAAGAAAAAGCTGGCGATTTTAAATATGGGGCTTGAGGATAGACTAGATGAATACGCTGGCAATCTATCAGGTGGTCAACGCCAAGCACTTAGCTTAATAATGGCTACTCTCGCGGATTACGAAGTCCTGCTCCTCGACGAAATTACGGCTTCTCTTGACCAAAAGACCTCAGCACTAGTTATGGCTATCGCACAAAACATAGCCAAGCAAGATAATAAGGCATGCTTGGCTATTTTGCATGAAAAGTAACATCGTCGTATCACATGTGCTTTATCTCTTTTTCTTCTCTTTATTACGTTATCTAAACGCTGTTTTTTATTACTTTTTTATTTCAGAGACATGCTGTATCTGTATATTGTTTATGGGTGAATGATTGTCACCATCATACGTTTGCACCTGTTTAATTTTCTCAAAATCAGTTATGTTACTCGTCAATCCAGGGATAGAAGTATTATCTGGGATGTTTGCCACTGAGTAGTATATGTGTATTTTTAGATTCTTTTTTGTAAAATTCACAACAAGACGTACGGTCATTTACCCCATTTGTATACAGGCACGGATTTTCTTTTGTGTATATGTACAAATCTCCCAGTATTGTATGTGCTTCTATAATCTTTTTTTTGCGTTTTCGTTTGAATTTGTTATCCTCGCATATCTTCCTTACCAGCTGTCTTTCGGTATGTGAAAAATTAGTAGTATTATCGAGCAAATCTTTTAGCGACTTCTCTTGGTCTTTCCCTGCCGTGTTGCTTTTTTCTTTCTGAGTGTTGTGGTGTTTAACCGCTATATACACCCTGCGTTTGAGGTCGGGGGAAACGTATATGGCTATTCCTGCACTGTGAAATTCACCGCTTGTAAAATCTAATCTATTGTTAGCATACAGCTGTTGTACGGCATTCCTGTTTCTACATCCAGTGGTCTCGGTTATCATTTCAGCATACTTTGCTATTACTTCTTCTATCTTCGTTTCGCTACCGTCAAATTCATCCGTATCCATTTTGATTGTGGTCAGCGCAGTTGATTTGTCAATCTCAACTACTTCTGCATTCAACTGCCCTATACAAAACAAAACCGCAAACGATGCCCCAACTTTACTTTCCATTTAATCTCCCCATCAAACGATCATCTCCGCTCTATTCTAGAGTAACTTCCTCGTCAGAGTCAAGCCTCCTTAAGTTAATTTTTACTCATCACAACTTTAACGGGTAGGATTTTAGTTTGTTGCGCAAGAGATCTTTTTCTTTATCATTGAAGTTACAATCCATTAAGTTGAGCACCTTAACGTCGGAATGCCAATTTTTTTCACTTATGTGCTCTAACTCATCCAGGTAGGAGCCGTCATTACCACGTTTCTTAAATATATTGCCGGAAAGATCCACAATGGTGTTCTCATGGCAAACCTCAAGTACTATATCTCTCAACATACTAAAGGTCAGCACACAGTTATGTATATTCAGTTCGACCGATTTTCTCACTGCTATGCCCCTAAAACTGAACTCAGCGTTCGCTTCAGTACAATTAAGCATTTCCAACCTGAGGATCTCATTACGTAAGCCAAATATATCGTTCAGTCTCTCAATTGCTGTGTTTAATGATAAACCACTGACTCTCAGCGTGGGCAAATATCTGTAATCTCCGCAATCTTCATCACCCTCCCAGCTGTTCTTCAAATACTCCAGCCCCTCTGGCAGGTCGAAGCCTTCGGGGGAGACAATGTGCCATTTTCCACCGTATACGCCGTTGTGTTCTTCGACAACGTCCTCAGTCACCATCTTTACGTTCTCCATTGCTACAAAAATTTAGAATTATAAATTTATTTTGAGTAAAATAGTAATTAGATATTATTTTT
>JAFUUW010000041.1 GCA_017471265.1 Alphaproteobacteria bacterium | reverse complement strand
GGGACGTAGTACACAACCCCATTTCCCTTTTCTTCGGGAAGGTACATAACACCGGGTTTTGTAGGGAGGTGTGGTTTTTGATCTGCTTTCGCAGGGATAGTTTCCATATCCTCATCAACGGCGTGGAACGTCAAAATAGCGGTTTTGCCGAGAAGGCGCTTCACCTCAGCCGGATCCTCAACACCCGGAAGTTGCACAACGATCCGGTCAGCACCTTGACGCAGTATCGTAGGTTCCTTTGTCCCAGACTCATCTATACGATGGCGTATTACTTCGATAGACTCCCCAACAACACGTTTTGTGAGCTCGTCCATCGAGGCAGAAGAAATAACAGCTATTACTTCCACACCATCAACTGACACCTCGAGATCCTTCTCGATTTTCAGGAGCATCTTCTGGACGTTTCCGGTATCATTTGCATCTTTCAGTGAAACGTGAATAAAAGAGCCTTCCTCTCTCGATTGAACATTGATACGGGAGTATTTTATGTTTTGTTTTCTAAGCTGTTTTCTGAGTTCTCCAAGGATGCCTTCCAATCGCTCTTTCTTTACGGATTTCAGGTCGACTTCCAATTGGATATGAGAGCCGCCACGCAATTCAAGTCCAAGGTTTACGGTGTGCTGTAGGAAAGCAGGCAGCTTATCATAGGTCGCCTGATTGACCAAAGAAGGAAAGGCGAACAAGAGCCCTAACAAACAGATGAGCAGGGTCGTCGTTGCCCTGAACCGCGAAACAACCAACATAACGCCGCTCCTAAAAAACTTACTTTTTCAAAATTCTTGCAGTAACCCGACGTCTAGCAGCCGCACTACGCGTGCGAGTTGACGTGGCAGGTTTTGAAACGGAAGCATCTTCTGATTTATCCTCAACTGACGACGTTTCAGTCTCAACTTTCTGTTCAGACTTTTCTGAAGGAGCAACCGCAGGAGTTTCAATTTTCGAAGCTGAGGCAGGAACCGCCGGAACCGGAGCAGGTGTAGCCGAGGCAGCAGGAGAACCATTCAGCACGCTGGATATTGCGGATTTCACGAACTTACAATGGACGCCAGATGCAATTTCGAGTATCACTTCTTGATCGCTCAGTATCTTCGACACAGTCGCAATAATCCCGCTATTGGTGATAACCTTGTCGCCTCTTTTTATAGCGGCAATCATGGCTTGATGCTGCTTTTGGCGTTTCTGTTGTGGGCGTATCAACAGAAAATACAAAACAGCCACAAAGGCAATCACCGGCAAGAACGACATCAGACCACCTGTCTGAGCCCCGCCATCTGCGTACGCATTCGAAATGAAAAACAACATCTAACTTCCAACAACAACCAAAACACTTTTATCTTAGCAAGCGAAAAATTATTTCGGAAGCAGTTTTTCCGGATCCACAGCTTGTCGCCCCTTGCCTGCCAAATCGTTAATCTCAAAATAGAGTTGAGGCTTACGGGCTATTGTCCCGCTTTGTCCAACCTTTCCGATTATAGTACCCTGCTTCACCTTCTGTCGTACGGCAACTTTTGCCTCTTTGAGATTTGCATAAATCGACATAGTTTTTTTCGCTGTATGTTTCACAACGACTGTAGTACCGTATGCGGCAGCATCCCCACTTGGAACGCCAGCTATCACAACGACACCATCAGCAATAGATTTCACAGGCGTGCCGGCAGACGCATCGATGATTATGCCACCGTCAACATCATTCGCACCGAAGTGCTGTGAAATTTTGCTTTTTCCATTTGCAACAGGCCATATATAATCCGACTTTACCGGTACGAGCTTCTTGTCCTCCGCCACCTCTTGCAGGTCATCTATGGTCTCTTTATCTGTGAGCACATCCACCCCATTCCCCCCATTCGGATTATCAACCGACTGTGCCTCGGCATCTGCCACAACACCGTCATCAGGATTTTTGACCGCCGCCTTTCCATCTTCGTCTTGCTCCTCTACTTTCGGCTTAACTATAAGGCGCTGTCCTTCATAGAGCTGATACGGTGGTTCGAGGTTATTTACCTTGACGAGTTCAGACCTCGTCATACCATATTTCTGGGCAATACTTTCAACCGTATCCTCACCCGATACCTTGTGGTATGGCGATGTTTTCTTTATTTGAACAACCTCTGGAAGTTCAACGCCTTCGTGAGAACATCCAGCCAGCAGTAACGCCAGAAAGCTGGCACCCAGAATTCTGAAATTGTTTATACTCATTCAAATAGCTCTTTCAAAACGCTAATTTCCGATCTGGCTGTCATATCGATGGACATCGGGGTAATTGACACATATCCACTATGTATAGCCCCAAGATCGGTCGT
>JAFUUW010000040.1 GCA_017471265.1 Alphaproteobacteria bacterium | reverse complement strand
TTTACCCGAACGTTACGGAAAATTCTACACCGTGTGTCAGTGTTTCAGACAATGGCGTGGTATCGCTACCAGATACTTGAGAAACGCCTCTGCGTTTCAAGTCGCCATAAACACCCTCTGTATCTTTCTTTAGCTCAATTTTTATCATTATCGTGTAGACAATGTCTGGCTAATCGTGGGCTGTAACAAAGCATATGAAATACGAATAGCGAATAAAATATCAAAAAGTATTGTATTACACAGCCTCCCCATAAATAACTATAATTTTAAAAATGCGTTTTTATTTCCACCCCCAATCACATTGATAGCGTGAGGGATATTACGAAACTTATCGGCAGGATTATGGAGCAAGACCAGATCATATATCCGATAAACGATGGCATTTTTATGCCCTTCTTATCTGCGATGGACTTCACCATCATATTTGCCGCACTACCGATGTAGGTCATCGCCCCCATAACAACCGAGCTAATCGTGATGGCGCGCAGAACTCCCGGGTAAACGTACATCAACTCGTTCGCGTTTCCACCAGCCATATTGAAGAAGAGGAGGTACGACGGCGCGTTATCGAGAATTGACGAGGCGAATGAACACAGCCAAAAATATGCTATTGAAACGTCCTTGCCATGGCTCAGGTCTATTATGTATTTTTGTATGGTTTCTGAATTCTCGTTCAATATGAAAAGCACTGGAGCTATGACTATGAATATAACAAGGAAAGTCTGCGCTACTTCACGAAACGGAGCAAAGTCTATCCTCTCCTTAAGTCGATAGCAGCGGAAAAGAGATATGGCGCAGAAGATGAGAAGCAAGACGTTCTTTATGACGATAGCAGGTATGCCCCCAAGATCTGGCAAACTGGAAAAAAGTACGACGACCGTGAGCAATATCAGCGATATATTCAACCATCCGCCTATCTCAATTTTGAATTTATGTTTTGTCAAGTGATGCTCCTGCTCCTCCTTTTTCAGCATAATCTTGTCAACGAAATACAAAACTGAGAGGTACGCCAAGACGTAGATCAGCCAGTACAACGACACATTATGCAGTTCCCAAGAAAATTCGACACCGTGCAAGTACCCGAGGAGAAGCGGCGGATCACCAAGTGGGGTCAGCAGCCCACCAATATTGGATATCATAAATATGAAGAATATGAGCAAATGCGCTTTATGTCGCCGCCACCTGTTTATTTCGAGGAACGGACGTAGAAGCAGCATAGAGGCACCGGTGGTTCCAATGAGAGATGAAAATATGCAACCACAGCCAAGGAATATCATATTCGATTTTGTGTTGGACGTCGCCCGCAGCTTTATATGGATACCGTGCCCCAAGACATACAAGGTGAACAACATAATTATGAATGGCAGGTAGTCATCGAGGAGCGCTACCCGCAGTATGTCGTTCGCATCAGAAAGGAGGCTATAAACGGAAACAATAGAGATTGTAGAAACAATTGCTAGTACTGGCATTTCATTTTTTTGCCAAAACTTTGGAGCAAAAAGAGGCATAAAAGCTAGCGATAGCAACACCAACAGCAAAGGGCAAGAAAGAATGGTTATTTCTAACGCGTTCATCGAGAAGCTTGGTTGAAACCCCTCCGCGTATTGTATCACAACGGAGACTGGACGGCGAGGTAAAGATGTGGTATCATCGCCGGTATAGAGGATTTTTGTAATTTCTGCTGTGATTAAGGGGCATTATAGGCTCGGCGTTGGAATGGTCTTGTTGAACGGTGAAAACAAGGTTTTTGCCGGGAAACGGAAGACCCCGAATTCGCGTATGGTGTCATGGTTTTTGAATAAGCCATGGCAGATGCCGCAGGGGGGGATAGAACAAGGTGAAAGCCCATTGGATGCTGCTCTTCGCGAATTGCGTGAGGAGATAGGTACGGACAAAGTTGAGCTTGTAGCTGAGTCAGAGCAATGGTTCAAGTACATCATTCCACAGAACTTGCGGCGTAATGGATATAGATTTGTTGGTCAGCAGCAAAAGTGGTTTTTGCTTCGCTTTCTTGGCTCGGACGAGGATATAAACCTGAAATCAACAAACCATAGCGAATTCGATTCATGGCGCTGGATGACGTATTCTAACCTCATCCGTCTGTCCGTGCACTTTAAACGTAGTCTTTACACTGACGTCTTTGCGGCTTTTAAAACGTACTTCGTTGAAGATGAAACG
This sequence comes from Alphaproteobacteria bacterium, assembly GCA_017471265.1. GTDB lineage: Bacteria > Pseudomonadota > Alphaproteobacteria > RUG11792 > RUG11792 > RGIG4847. The sequence goes on along the minus strand of JAFUUW010000040.1, from coordinate 1,341 downwards.
CCAGTTGAAAATGGTTGATTAAGCTGATGCGCGTTCTAGTAACAGGCGCTGCTGGGTATATTGGACTCCATGTCGTACGTAGTGTGTGCGATGTATACCCGGAAAGTGAGGTTTTCGTAGTAGACGTTCGTAATGGTGGATTAGATAATCGGGCTAACTTCTTAAACGTAAACATTTTGACTGAATGCAATAACGAAGGATTGTTTGAGAAAGTTGGTAATCCGGACGTTTGTATTCACTTGGCGTGGCAAGATGGTTTTAATCATAACTCGAATGCCCATATAGATAACTTGGCGGCACATTTTCATTTTTTGCGTAATTTGATGGAGCATGGCTGCAAGTCAGTATCGGTTATGGGCACGATGCACGAGATAGGCTATTGGGAAGGTGAGGTCAATAGTGATACACCGTGTAATCCGTTTTCAATGTATGGAATTGCTAAAAATGCTCTACGTCAAGCTTTGCTGAGTTATTGTGAGGGTAAAGCGGTTTCCCTTAAGTGGTTGCGAGCCTACTACATCACAGGGGACGATGAACGTAATAAGTCTGTTTTTTCCAAAATTTTGCAAATGGCGAATGAAGGAGCGAAAACGTTTCCTTGCGTTTTGGGCACAAATAAATGTGATTTTATCGATGTGGAGCTGTTGGCAAAATATATCGCGATAGCTTCGTTGCAAAACAAAATAGATGGGATAATTAACGTCTGCTCCGGAAAACCGGTGGCACTGAAAGATAAAATAAATGGATTTGTTAAAGAAAAGAAACTGGATATCCATTTGGATTATGGTGCATTTCCATCACGAAAATATGATTCTCCAGCTATTTGGGGGAATACTGAGTTGATTGATAAGATTATGGAAGATTATAAAAAAAGAGCCTTGGGAATGTTTTGAGGGTAAAAAGATAATTTGATAATAAATAAGCGTTCCACCAGCTGAAGGCTGGCAATTCTAAATTACGCTTAGGAAGAGGATTAAAAGGGGAATCTCTGAGAAATCGGAAATCATAAAGTTATACTGCTTTGATGTATGTATTTTTGCACCTCATTTGCACTTATCCGTCCGGACGTTGCGACAAAATATCCTCCCGCCTACGGTACTTTTTCTTAATCCGTGGGTTTCTCCCCATAATATTCCACGTTTATATGTCGTGCAACCTTCGATACTGAGAGATGCGGAAGTGTCGAGAGCTGCACAGGTGTGTGAGCTGGGCTTACATTTTCGCTTACATATGCGTGGTTAGCGGGGCATACCTCCCTTATCATTTCTGCAGCACATCTACGTAACATTTCATGCAATGTTATGTGGTTGTATCGTGTATACTGCGTGAACTTTTCGCATG
>JAFUUW010000039.1 GCA_017471265.1 Alphaproteobacteria bacterium | reverse complement strand
TCTTAATGTCCAAAAGCCTCGGCAGATTATTACTAAACTCCGACATACCACAACAAAAACCCCACGAGTAGCATCGCTATTCTACCATACCGGCACCGCACCACCTACAGCCCCCGCTTCTTCCACCATTCGTCGGGGTGGAATTCGTGTGGGGCTTTTTTGTAATCTCTCCAGGACTGCAGTCCATACTCTGCCCGCAGTATCTCCGTCAACTTTCCATCTAAGCGTTGTGGAAATTTCGCCCCGCAAAATGGACAGTAATCCATTGGGTCAAACACTCCTTTTTCACTTTTTCTGAAAAAAGCATACACACGTATTGCGGGAATATATGACAGACGCGTCATCCCTTTATCGTAACCACAAGAAGCGTCGAAAAGAAAATCGCAAACCTCGTAACCATGATGTGCATCTCGACGATTTTTTATAAAAATAGTCCGTATCGCATCGTTTATGGCATCCCGTCCCCGTCTCCATATTTCGGGATAGCAACTTTCTATCGATACACAATCACCACGATAGCTTGTTAGTAGGTATTTTCCAGTCCAAGGATCAAAAGATGCGGAAATTAGATAATTTCCGCGAACACTCCAAAAGCCATATAAAGAACGGCTATTTTTGTCCAATAATTTATAATTTTTCATTACTTCCCCACAGGTCGGTTTTTGAGAGTTCTTATTATAGCTCCCGTTTCTGGATCAACTTCAGCAACATTCCAGAAGCCATCTGACCTTTTCACGATTTTTTCCAAGTGTATTTTCGCACTTTGGTGTGCTCGATCGTATTTGTAAAAATTGCCATCCTTGTCCATTCTGATTTCTCCGCCTCGGTCTATCCGTTTGAGATGCTTGTAGTCCCCATACATTTCCTGCGCTTTTTTGGGATTAACTCCGGCATTCTGAAGTCCCTTTGCATTATCGTACAGTCCTCCCCAAAATCCACCGTCCTTATATCCCGACGTACCCAGGCGCGGCTTTGCTTCGCCGGTGGATTTTGGCTCGCCTCCAGATTTTTTATTGCACAGGATGGAGAATTCCCTGGCTATCTCGAGGGCGCCCAGGGCTGTAATCGCCTCCACGACCTTCGGCAGCCCGGCGGCAACCGTTACCCCTATTCGGGCGGCGCATACAGCACCCCTCCCGACCGGATGCACCGCGGCGACAGCGCTCAGGGCAAATCCCATATTATTCAGGAACTGCCCTGCTGGGGTATCGTTGAAGTTGTCGAATTTATCGAGAAAGTCCCGCCGATCCTCCTCCACCTCCTCCGCAAGGTCTTGCATCTCGGGATATTCCTTACGCAGGTTCTCCCGGCGTTCCTGCGGTATTGCCGCCCAGTGGGTTATAGTGTGGAGGTACGGATCCCCCCACATCGCCTCGATATATGCCTGCTCCACCGAGCTTTTCTGCAGGGCATCGTACAGCCGGCGGTATAAGTCCCGATGGAGGCGGTACGGCTTTGCGTCGCCGGTTAGGGCGAAGGCACGCGCAATCTGCTCCACCGGCGCAGGGCGGAATTTGTGATATTTCGGGTGGTAGCACGCTACCGGATGGGTAGGCTACGTATCTCAGGAGCCACCCCACCCGAGCATTTCAAAAATGTTTCACGTGAAACAATTGTTGGAAATCATTCAGACAAAATCATTTTGCGCTTTCAAGTATATCTCGCAACTCACTTACGATAATTCTGTGTTCTGGCAGGGAATATTTGTTTTCGCATATTATATCAAGCAATTTCAATAACGTTTTTTTGTCAGCTAAATGTATGCTTTTTTTTAACACATCGAGACACTCCGGATCGTTAAAGATCGTCCAAAACAGATATTTACACTGATTAGAGGCTCTTCCGTAAATATCTTTCAAACTTTTTAATAAAGTTGGCACAAGGTAATTTGCGTCAAATCCTTCTATGTTATTTAAAAGCGTTTCATTTACCCCATCGATATAACATTCATCATCTAAAAACTCAAGAAGATATGGCAGATAATCTGGATTTCCAACAAGTTCCATTTTACCGATTAGTTCTAGAAACTCGTCAACATCCTTTTGAGTTTCAAAGTCTGGATTCGGAGCCTTTAACTCTCTCATTCGCTTTATTATTTTTTCATCAACCATTACTATTCCCCTTTCTTAAAGATTTCTGGAAATTTCTTTTCATTTTGTTTTATGACATCCAGCAACCCATCACGAATTTTATCATTGTACAATCCATCTTTCTTATAAATCTGCTTCATATCTTTTATGTCAGCAGCAAGCTCATCTCGTGGACTTAGTTTCGAATCAAGCCTAGCTTTCCCTCCATACGTTCTTGTTTGACTATGTCTATTTGGTACGTTTTTGATCATATTATTGGATTGTGATACATTCATACAGATGCCATTTTCTTCCTTAACTCCATACTTTTTCATATAATTCTTAGACGGCATGTGGTGCTTGTCTAATCCTGAATTTTTCGGATTTGAAGCTTTCAATTCATCATAACTTCCCACTTTTCCTTCTCCTTTGAGCAGCTTGCTGGTAGCCTTCTGTATCTTTCCTTCGTTCGCGATGAGCGCTTTAGCGACCGATCGGGTGGCGAATTTCTCGAAGGCTTCTCTGCCGACTTGCTTAAGGAAGCTGCCGACGCCGCTACAGAAGCAAAGCGCGAAATCCAGCGAGCAG
>JAFUUW010000038.1 GCA_017471265.1 Alphaproteobacteria bacterium | reverse complement strand
GGTTAACATTTTCGTTTTTTATTAAAGGTTGTCTCTGGAAAAGTGGCAGAGTTTCATTCAACTCCAAAAGGGTGAAAACAGCTATCTCGCTGTATCAAGGTATGTATAACAGTACCTTTATACCTATCAGTATGACACGGCGTACGATGTATAGAAGAAATTTACGTAGTGTACACGATTAAATCGCTATATAAAACATGGAGATAGGATATTGTGCGAATGATATGTAACAATAATAAAAAGTATATTTTGCCAATTATGCAAACCTAATAAGCGCGAATATAATACCCGACCGTATATCATAGGCTGTTCTCTGTACGTCTGCATCTCCCGGAATCGAAGGTTGTACAATACATAGAAGGGAAGAGTAGCAGAAAACTGCAAGGAGAATTTTGGGTTAAGGAAACGGTACAGGGAACAACACCTGTTATTTTGTCGCAACATCTGGACAAAAGATATTCAAAAATTTAATAGAAATGGGAAGCGCTCCAAAAACACGTAACTTTCGAGGTACTGAAGTCTTTTACTCCATTCTCTAAGCGTAGTTTAAATTTCCCGGCACATAACCGGTAGGTTATCTGTTCTGCAACCGCTTAACTACCTTGTACTTCAATCCTCATTCACCACATATTTTGCCGAGATGGCAGTTAAAAACCATTTTTACAAAATTACAAATAAAAACAGAACACCACGATAACCTTCAAAATATTATTTTTTGCCTCTATTTTTAAAAAATATACGATTATTCTATATTTTCCTCCACCTGAACTAAGGGGGGGCTGCGGCAAAGATGCAAGGTGCACCTGAGGGTTATTACAAAGCCTGCAGTGCAGAGAACCTTTGAGAAATTATGGTTTTTCCAAAGGGACAGTTGGAAAAACCTGATTTGCCGAGCGGTAGTCAAGCCTGTAGGGTGCACCCCGGAAAGCAAGCCGATAGGCGCAGCAAGAGAAATAAAGGTGAGATTGTAGCATCACTTTATACTTAAGAGGCTACGGGTTTCTCATTCTCAAACCATAAGCAAGGCGCTTTACAAAAAAAACAGACAATATGAAAATTACTAAATTAAAAACATTAGATAAAAACAAACACAATTTAAATAATAAAATCAAAGTAGATAAAGTGTGTACATTCATAAACATTCAACGCAAAAATATGAACAAGCGCTAAGGAACGTAAAAAATGTACATTTTTAAATAAGGATAAGAGAAAGTTTATAAAATTAGAGATGCCACCCTAAAATTGTGCGTATAAATGCTAATTTGCGTATGGGGATGAGCATAATTTGAGTATCGATATAAAAACAGTCTATTAAAATTGAAATATTACTAAAAATCGCAATTCAGTAAAAAAATCGTGAATATTTTATATATAAAACCTTTCGCCGTTCAGTGTTTAAAAAATATACAACAGCCCCATACCTGACCCGTCGTTGCAAATCATTTTCGTAGCTCGTGCAGCATTAGTTTTGCGGCATTGGTTTCGGCGTCTTTGCGTGAATGCCCGGATGCTGTAACTGTAACTCCAGCTATAGTGAGAGATATCGTGAATTCAGGTGCGTGATCAGCACCAGACACAGATACCAGTTCATATGCCGGAGTTTCTCCCGTTCTTTTCTGGCACAGTTCTTGCAACTGAGTTTTTGGTTCCTGTGCACATTCGTCATATGCAGAAAACTCGTCTTGCCACAGGTGCAAGATTACATCCTTCACGCTAACATAATTTGCATCGATTAAGACAGCGCCCAAAAGAGCCTCCATAGCATCCGCTAGCACAGTTTTATTCGTCATCAGGTGCTTGCCTGCTGTTTGTATTGATTTGTCCACCCCAATTTGCAGGGCTATTTTGCAACAAGTTTCGGCACAAACGAATGCCGAATGCATCTTAGCCATAGCTCCTTCTTTCGCGTTCGAAGGCGAGTTTTGAAAGATATACTCGGCGATTACCAGCCCCAGGATGCGGTCGCCCAAAAATTCCAAGCGCTCAAATGGTATTGCAAATCGCTTTATGCTCGAATGCCGTAACGCGCTTTCAAGCAGCTTCTTATCGCGAAATACGTAACCTAGCTCTCGCTCAACGGCGAACTCAGATGATGTCATCTTATCACCGGTAATGGCAAGAGAAGATTGCTCTGATCAAACTCATCGTATAGGCGTGAAGAAGCGTTCGAAGCGCATGGAGAAAGGCCATTTGAAGACTTCGAAGAGAGTGCAACTCGACGAAAAGAAGATGCACTCTGCACGTCCCATAATATCTTGAAAAGGAACAAACCCCACGGCTTCTGAAACCCTGCTGTCCTGGGAATTATCTCTGTTATCTCCCATCATAAAATAGCATCCAGCTGGAACGAAGTACGCCTGGGTATTATCAAGGCTTGCTTCTCCCAACCTTTGCTTCTTGATGATCGCATGTCTATAACCATTTGGGAGCGTCTCGATATATTTCTTGAAGATAACAAATTCATCATCCTCATAGCCGGAATACTCCCCGGCATCCTCCAACGGACAGGGCTTGTCATTTATATGGACGACACCATCTATGAGCTGAATTTTATCTCCAGGCAGTCCGATTATGCGCTTTATATAATTCAAATTGCGATCTTTCTCGTTACGGAAAACAACAACCTCACCACGTTCTGGAAGCTTATTTCCAAACAGACGCTTTTCTATTTTGGGCAGCGGAAAGGTAAACGTACCAATTCGGAAAGACTCATTCGAATATCCATAAAGATACTTGTTAACCAAAAGAAAGTCGCCAACGAGGAGCGTCGGTGTCATAGAGCCAGACGGAATTTTGAAAGGCTGTATCAGCAGGCAGTTTACTAGCACGAAGAACAGCAGTACGACCAACCACTCTTTGACGTTTTTCCAAATTTTCAGCTTTATATCTGGACGTATATCCAACATACCCGACTACACTGCCACCCGAACCCTACAGAGAGATTCTAACAACACAACGTTTCCAAAAAAACAGCAAAATTTAACTTATCAGTACCAGACGGTACAGTTGCTTACCGAGATTGCTTCGTGGTTCTAGTTTAAGAGGGATGAAGTTTGAGAAAAAAATAGAACAACGATAAATTCTTAGTGTTACAAAAACACATTATTATAACATTTACTTTATTTGGACATCAAAATTGCAACAATCAAACACATTGCGATTTATTCGCCTTTTAAAGTAAACTTACGTTTGTAAACGAAGCCGTTGTTAATGTATACAGTTTTGAAATTATTTTATTTCTAAAACGCGGACAGAGTGAAAACTCTTGTTTTTAGGCAAACACTTTAGTATAATACATAGAATGTCACGTAATATTTTGTGTGACATATAGGGGGCGTTATACGGTAATGTTGCAAAAAGCTGTATAAGCAATAAAGGGAATATGTTCTGCCAACTACAGACATAGTAAGCGGAAATATGAAGTCAAAACACATATATGCTATCCTCGACGCCTCCGTATTTCAAGATACCAACGGTCTACGTATATGAAATGGAAAAATAGCAGAGGATCTTACTGAGAATTTTAGGCTGTAACCAACATCTGCAGGCAAAAGGATACTTTGTCGCAACGTTCGGATAGATAAGTGTAAAGGAGGTACAAAAATATATAGAGAAACAAGAGGCACATCATAAGCAGGATAACTTTAGAATTTCCGAATTCTAGGAGCTTGCTTCTGTAATTCGCTTGCCAAACATGCCCCAGACTCACCGGGTTCCGGCCGGTAAAATATCTATTGTAGTATTTATTTTAAAATTGCAATAATCAAGTGCATTGCCGATTTGATATTACACATTTTCACTGATGCTCAAAATCAACTCCATTTCGTAAGCAAAGTTGCCGTTAACGCACGCCCTTTTAAGATTACTTCGCTTAAAAGTTTTTATAGTTTTGTTAGTAAAAAATACACATTCATATTTATCTTTAAGTTATGCTTTCTGTATGCATCCATACCTCTACTGTTAGCGATGAATTCGCTTCATATTCTCAATACTTGACGAAACCCAATTTTTTTATATTCATTGACCTAATCTTGACAAAGCACGCGCTCTGCACTGCGACCTCTGCTCATCACCATACTTCTGAATTTCCACAGCCAGCCAGCTGTCTGTGCCAGTTCTACCTGCAACCTCCCCTAAAGTCCCCCTCTACTTCGTTTCAGCTCTGTCGATTACATCTACTGCATCGGTGAGCGTCATTTTCAGAAAGCCGGCGTCTTTTTCCAGCTTGTATGTTTTATCGGCGCTCTTGAGGTACGGACCGAAGCGCCCTAGCGTCAACTCAATGTTGCGGCGCGTTTTCGGATGTTTTCCCAACACCACCGGCAAGCTATCTAGGCGCAAAGCGTCATCGATAGTAAGCTCAGTTGGCTCGGCTATATATTTTGGTATAGAGCGGCGTTTCGGCTTTTCCGCTCCCTTTTTCTTTTTACCCGGCTTGTCGTTTTTTTCATCAGCCGCTACCTTCGTATTCTCCCATTCGAAGTAATATCCAAATGGTCCTTTTTTCAAAAACACCGTGTCGTTGTCATACCTGGCATCTTTCCCGAGTTCGATTTTCTTTGCGGGTTCCCTAGATGCAGCGGCAGTTTCAGAACCGGAAGATCCCAGAAATTTCGTAAATTTGCAATCGGGATATGCAGAGCATCCGAGAAAGGCGCCGTATCGCCCAAGCTTCAGATGCAACTGCCCTTTCTTGCAAAGTGGGCATGTACGTTCTTCAAATCCGCTGAAGATGTAGTCGTTTATGTCTTGCTCGACCGTATCGATAACCTCCGTAACCGTCAGTTCTTGAGCCTTTGCTATATTTGCATTGAATTTGCTCCAGAAGTTGTCGAGCACCTTTTCCCAAAAGAGCTTGCCATTCGATATGTCGTCGAGCTCCTCCTCCATATCCGCCGTAAAACCATATTCGACGTACTTTGCAAAGAAGTTTCGCAGGAAGGATACGACCAGAAAACCTATGCTCTCAGGAACGAAAGCTTTCCGCTGAAGGGTAACGTACTTCCGCACCTGAAGCACGTTTATGATTGTGGCATAAGTTGATGGACGACCGATCCCCAACTCCTCGAGCTTTTTGACAAGGCTTGCTTCATTGAAACGTGCAGGAGGTTGCGTGAAATGCTGGTCATTTATTATCTGCGACAAATTCAGATCTTCACCTTCAGTAAGCTCTGGAAGTTTCTTAGACTTTTCTTTGGCATCATCCGTTGAATCGGTGTATACCTTCAAAAAACCGTCAAATGCGATTGTAGAACCTGAGGCTTTAAATTGCGCCTCCCTATCTTTTGAGCTGACTTCGACTGAAACTTGATTGACCGTGGCGCTTTGCATCTGAGACGCAAGCGCACGCCTCCATACCAGGTTGTATAACGCAAACTCGTCATCGGACAAATAGTGGCGTACTTTTTCCGGCGATCGAGCAAAAGAGGTCGGGCGAATAGCCTCGTGAGCTTCCTGAGCATTTTTTGATTTGGTCTTGTATATCCTTGGAGCATCAGGAAGATATTTGTCTCCAAAATTCGTCCCTATAAATTCCCGCGATTCGGAGATTGCCTCATTTGATAGGTTCGTACTGTCGGTTCGCATATACGTTATGAGACCGTGCATAGAGCCATCTATGGGTACTCCTTCGTATAACTTCTGTGCGACCTGCATAGTTTTTTTTGCACTAAAGCCGAGCTTGTGAACAGCATCTTGTTGAAGCGTAGATGTTGTGAAGGGCGCATATGGATTGCGCTTTACGGCTTTCTTTTCAACACTGTCGATGAGGTATTCCTTGTGCTCTAATTCCGATTTTATTTTGTTTGCTTGAGCTTCATCTTTTATAGCCAGCTTGTCCAGCTTTTCGCCATTAAAATACGTTAATGTGGCTTCAAATCCTCCATGCTCCGCCTCAAAATCGGCATGTATCGACCAGTATTCCTCAGCTTTGAATTTTTGTATCTCAAGCTCCCGCTCGACTATCAGTCGTAATGCGACAGATTGCACACGTCCCGCCGACCTTGCACCAGGCATCTTGCGCCACAAAACAGGGGATAGCGAAAAACCAACCAGATAATCCAACACGCGACGAGCAAGGTATGCCTCGACCAGGTTTTGATCCAGCTCTTTTGGATTTTCAAAAGCATGCTGGACGGCAGATTTTGTTATCTCGTGAAAAACAACACGCTTAACAATCTTGTCCTTCAGTAATTTTTTTGAATTAAGCGTCTCAAGAATATGCCAAGAAATAGCTTCCCCCTCGCGATCAGGGTCAGTCGCTAGAAAGAGATTGTCAGATAGCTTGAGCGATGCCGAAATTTCATTTATCTGTTTTTTACCGCGTGTGTTGAACTCCCAAAGCATTTTGTAGTGGTTATCTGGATCGACAGAACCGCTTTTGGAGACGAGATCCCTTATGTGTCCATAGCTAGCTATGACCTTATACCCTGATCCCAAGTATGCCCCCAAAGTCTTAGCCTTTGCCGGAGATTCAACAACAACGACGCCCTTTAACATACTCTGCATCTCAAAATTCCGCACACAAGCTCAAGAGTACTAGATTTTGCAAAAATTGCATACAGCCACGTTCAATCGGAAATTATATTTCAAACGATGGCGCTAACGCTTCCGCGGAAGAGAAGGCTAATTTATGCAGGGTTTCAGTCCATCACATTTTCGTGCGAGGAGCTATCTGCGCTCTTGAAAAAGCGCTAGACAGCTTTTCTGTCGAATGCTAGACTTCCTAATGTCGGCGAGCCCAGATAGCTCAGTCGGTAGAGCAAGAGACTGAAAATCTCTGTGTCGGTGGTTCGATTCCGC
>JAFUUW010000005.1 GCA_017471265.1 Alphaproteobacteria bacterium | reverse complement strand
GAAGTATCACAAATTCCGCCCGGATCCGCTGACGCAGATAGCTGATGCGTTCAATACGAAGGCTGACAGTGCGGAGTACTGGCGCAATCGTACGTATTTCAGCCGGCTGTACCAGTCGCTGTGCGATGCCAAGGTAGCGCAGGGGGATATCCAGACCATCTGGGGATCGCCATATGTTAGCGCTGCTATCAATTGGGACACGCTGCCGCACGACAGGCAGCAAGCCATACGCAGTCAGCATCCTGAGATAGACGGTGTTGCCAAGGGTATAGCCTGCGCAAGAAGCGACTTCGCCGCCGTCTTGTCGAAGACCGCCCCTGAAACGCACCGCTTCGTTAACGAATTCGCTATACCGATGGCTGCGCTGGCAAGCCAGCCTAAGCCGTCGCCTTTGGCGGACACCGCGTATCGCATCGTCTCGGCGACCGTCGACGCGTGCCACAGGTACAACGATTTCACCGACCGAGCGTGGGAAATTGGGTGGCTGCACTCGGTGTTCGACGACGACACCCTGCTAAACGAGACGGAGCGCCAGCAGTTTAAAGCCTGGATCATCGACCGCGAGATGCGCCCAAAATCGGGCAACTTCACCGAGATTTTCAACGCGGTTTTGAACATCGCCGAGATTACCGGCATCGTGTCTTCGGGCAAGGTGATGAAACTACCGAAGCTGACACCTTCCCAGCGCCTGGACTTTAAACGTGCCCTCGATAAGCTGAACTGCGACCCGAAAGCAATTGAGGAAATCCTCAAGAAGGCATCCAAGAATGCGAAGAAAATTCACGCCGAGACTGGGATAAAATTTGACAAAAATGGCTTTCCTTATTTTGGTAAACTTATCAAGGTTAACGTGAAAATTTCGGGGGATTTGACGAATATGACGTCGCAGGCGCATCAGAAAGCTGCGACAAAAGTTTTACGAGACTTAATAAATTCCGGGAGTGTGAAAAAAGAGTTGTTCACACCCAATGAGTTGGAGGACATAATGAGAGGCAACTACAAGATAGGGAAGTATACTTGGCATCATCATCAAGAGCTGGGACGAATGCAGCTTGTACCCTCCGACGTGCATGGTAAAGTTCAACATATTGGAGGCAACGCGATTTGGGGGATGAAGAAAAAATGATGAAGCTAGTGAATAACATTTATAGAGATTATGGTGTCGTGGATTCGGTAGCCATTATAAAGCTTGAAAGCGACAACGGTGTAAAGTTCCCTCTCAACTATGTTGAGTTTATATCGCAGCATAATGGAGCTTGTATAAATGTGGAGGAATTTGAGTTTGTCAACCCATATCATCCATTGGATAACGAGGGGAGTATTGCTTTTTCTGAAATTCAGGAAATCCAAAACACCATCGACGTTTTGCTCGGTATCAATGCTGATGATCCTGGGTATTTTTATGAAAAGTTAATACCATTTGGCGACAACGGCGGGGGTGATTTCATTTGTTTTGATTATCGGGAATGCGATACAGATAACCCACCAATTATTATCTGGTTTCATGACGTTTTAGATAATTCCGAAAGAATTGTCTTTGTTGCGAATAATTTCGAGGAGTTTGTAGATAAACTGCACGAGCCTTATGATCTGGATGACGAAGAAAGAGAGGCGAGGAGACAAAGTCTTAAGGAATACCAGGAAACTCATAAGTCGCTTTAGGAACTCTTACTCCTCAAGGAGTGCTCAAAAATATATTAGCTAGCCAAGTCCGTTTCCTCGCTGCAGCGTGAATTTGCGGGTGCCCTGGCAAAGAGTACGCCGGATACACGCCAGCTTGCCAATGATTTCGCGATATCTGTAACCGCCGCATCCGCACACCTGAAGGAAAAGCCGTCGTACCTCTCGCACGCGCTGGACAGCATCGTGAGCAAGGTCATCCCGCTGGCGGAGCAGGGTATTGATGCGTGCCACAGGTACAACGATTTCACCGACCGGGCGTGGGAAATCGGCTGGCTGCACTCGGTTTTCGATGACGATACGCTGCTGAACAATGTAGAGCGCCAGCAGTTTAAAGCCTGGATTATCGACCGCGAGATGCGCCCAAAGTCGGGCAACTTCACCGAAGTTTTCAACGCAGTTTTGAACATTGCCGAAATTACCGGCATCGCGTCCTCGCTCAAGGTGATGAATGTAGCGAAACTGCCGAAGCTGACACCCGCCCAGCGCCTAGATTTCAGACGCGCCCTCGATAAGCTGAACAAAGCGCCGTACGATCCGAGATCAATGGAAAAATTGCTAAAATCACAACATCCAGATGCGAAAATATCAAGCTTGACTTTGCCCAAAGCAAACGCGAATAATGTAAAGCTTGCCGGGAAAAAACACCCTGAGACGGAAATTGTTTTTGATAAACGAGGGTTTCCAATATATGACAATATTACTTTCTTCGATACAAGAATATGCGGAAATTTACCAAAAATGACCAGAGAACAACATATGAAACTAGCTACGGAAGAACTTCGAAATGCAATCGAATCCGGCAAAATAAGTAAAGCTTTATTTACAGAAAAACAGCTAGAGAAGATAATGAAGGGAGAAGCTCGAATTCCGGGGTTAACGTGGCACCATCATCAAGACGTTGGCAGGATGCAACTCGTTCCAACTGATATTCACAAAAAAGTTGGGCACATTGGCGGCTTTGAAATGTGGAAATAGGAGGAAACTGTGATAAACAGAAGTGAGCTAGAAAACTACCTGAACGTCGCAGATCAGGAAACAATTGATAGATGTTTGCTTGTTGACCATGATGGAGGTAAATTATCAATTCATATAATTGAACTTTTTGAACGTTTTTATAAAATAAAATTACCGAGGTTATACAAGTTATTCATATCTCAACATAACGGCGCCTACCTGCGCAACAGTGAATTCCCACAAGGAGGAATTCGCTTTAGTGAATTTGGGGACATAATACCATTTTTAGACAGCATCATACTTGGCAATACAACAAAGGAGTACGATACGTACCCGGAGTGGCACATACCATTTGGCGATGATGGTGGAGAAGGAGAAATATTTTTTGATTACAGCGATGACCATAACTCAGATAATCCACAAATCGTTATGATTGCAGAAGGTACTGAAACATTTATTGCAAATAGTTTTGAAGAGTTCATTGATATGCTTTATGAGTACAAAGACGAATAATTGTTGAGGTTTGTGGATATTGATTTGCTTTAACGGGATCAGTCTAGTCGCTGTATGATGCCAAGGTGGCGCAGGGAGACATCCAGGCTATTTGGGGCTCGCCGTACATTAGTGCTGCCATCAATTGGGATAAGCTGTCTAACAACCGGCAACAAGCCATACGCAGCCAGCATCCTGAGATAGACGGTGTTGCCAAGGGTATAGCCTGCGCAAGAAGCGACTTCGCCGCCGTCTTGTCGAAGACCGCCCCTGAAACGCACCGCTTCGTTAACGAATTCGCGATACCGATGACTGCGCTGGCGTCGACATCCAGCGCATCAGAGAGGCTCAAGCAAGTCGCCGACAAGGTGGCTGCGTGTATGTATGAGGTCGCGGACACCTTCAATCGCCTAATGGTTCCCGGGTACGCCGCGTATGCCGATGGCGGTTCGGTCGAAGAGGTAGTTACTTCCGCCGCTAGTGATGTGGTGCTGACCTACTTCGGTGCCAAAGCCGTAAAGCTAAGCTACCAGGGCGCGAAATACGTCGGGGGGAAGCTGGTCTCGACGCTAACACCGAAGAAAGTTATGTGGGGACTGTGGGAAGATTTGCCAAAGGTTACGCGTAATGGAAGAACATATGCGAAAATTGGCAAATATTATTACACTCACCATGCTGTGGATTACATGATGCCAAAGAATTTTGCGAAAGAATTTGGAATTACTCAAGAAGCCAGGGGGCTTCCTTCTATGGTTATAGAGAATGCTATAAAATGCGGCAAAAGGAGTAAAACTTTTCAAAATGGTGAGTGGCGATGGATGTACGTTCACGAAAATGTAAATGTCATTACATCGCTTGACTCAAAAGTTGTAGTTACGCTCAGAAAGGAGACGTTGAAAAAATGATAGATATACGAACGTTGCGAATACAGGTAAAGTTGTTGAAGTCATTAAAACTTCTCACAGAAAAAATGGTCGATATAGAAGTTTTTTCTGAGGCACTTAAAAATGCAGAGCATATGTTGGAAAAATATTGTGATAATTCATTTCTATATGAAAAACATTTTTTAAATGCGGTAGTTGATTTGTTAGATGCTATCTGTTCTGAAGTTTATTTACATATGCACACCTTCGGTTACGGTGATGAAGAAGTAACGCCAGAACTGTCGAGCAGTTCAAATGCTGAAATTATGAAGCAATTCGAAAATGATATATGCAACTTAGAAAAGTTGATAATCCGAGGCTCTGAGGAGGGGGCGCCATTAACCGACGAAGAGCGTACCGAGTGGTGGAAAATGCAAAAACAGCGAGAACGAGAGGAATTCTATAAACTAAACGGCTACTACGAGGACGAGGTGTAGAGTCGTATTTTGAGGGGCAGAAGCATTCCCAGATGCTTGAGGGGGCTGCGTCGACGCGTGCCACAGGTACAACGATTTCACCGATCGGGCGTGGGAAATCGGTTGGCTGCACTCGGTTTTCGACGACGACACGCTGCTAAACGAGACGGAGCGCCAGCAGTTTAAGGCGTGGATCATCGACCGCGAAATGCGCCCAAAGTCGGGCAATTTTGCCGAGATTTTCAACGCGGTCTTGAACGTCGCCGAGATTACCGGCATCGTGTCTTCGGGCAAGGTGATGAAATTGCCGAAGCTAACGCCCGCCCAGCGCCTGGACTTTAAACGTGCCCTCGATAAGCTGAACAAAGCCCCGTACGATCCGAACGCATTGGGCAAACTTTCAAATTTGTTGGAACAACCAAAGATGATTCGCCATCATTTGTTCAATAGATTTTGGAAACAAAATGATGGAACACTCAAATATCGAGAGTTTTTCAAAAAACACAATATCAATGTTGATGATTTCTGCGTGGAACTCCCGAGAACTACTCACGTTAACCATATACACAATCGCCAAAATGACTGGACAAACAAATGGAAAAGTTGGATCGATAGTAACCCTAATGCAACAACAAAAGAAGTGTATCAATTTGCCGGAAAATTAATGGATGAATATGGTATATCTCATGTTCAGATTGTGAAGTATAGAAAATGAGAAAGAGTATGATTATAAATTTTGATGAGACATTCAAGTCTATATGTCGTGAGATTGTGTCTGAAAATCTATCTGAAATTGAATGGAGTGAGCGAGCTTCAAGCGATTATTTTTATGAAATGCCGTTTTGTGGTGGATTTGACCGTGATTTGAATGCGTTTGTGTTCGGATTTTATGATGAGATGGACAATTTGTATTCCTTTAAATTGTTTCTTTCTCAAATACCTGACGTCTTGTCCGGGAAAATTACACAAATAGATGCTATTGCTGAAGATACCTAATGTGTATCGTATAGCCGCCTATTCCGGCTGAAATTATCTCGAGCACAGCCAGAGCGTCTTCAATGAGCTGGAGATGGTGGGCGGGGACATCGCCGTAAACGGCGGCAGTACTGTCATCTCTGGCACACTTTCCGGCACCATCCGCGACGTTGCTGTTACCGGCGAAGGTTGCTTGCACATTGGTCGATACGACGCCGTGAGAACAGGCAAGTACTCGGCGGATGGCGGCACGATATATACCTCCGATATGAAAAAGCT
>JAFUUW010000037.1 GCA_017471265.1 Alphaproteobacteria bacterium | reverse complement strand
TACAGCTTTCTTGAACGCCTTACCTGCTCTGAAGTGTGGCACCTTATGCGCCTCAATGATTATAGGCTGTTTCGTTTGCGGATTTACACCGCTGCGCTCTGCACGTTCTCTTGCAAGGAAAGTACCGAAGTTCTTAATGCCGACCGATTCGCCTTCTGCAACTTTTTGCACGATAATTTCTGCCGCTTTGTCAATAATCTTCGTAACAGCACTGACCGTAAAATTTTCCTCTTTGGCAATAGTTTTAATTAAATCTGTTTTTGTAATCATTTCAATTAACCCCCAATTCAAATTTCGGATTGATAACTTTGAAGCTCAATCTGCCGTCTACAAACCAGCCTTTTAAATCCTCGACATAAATGTCCTCAACTGGACGAATAACAATTCCTTCGCGGTGTTGTTTCGGGTTCAGCTTACTCTTACCCATTGACAGCTCAAGCAGCTTGTCCTTATCAGCAACCAAACGCCATTTTTCGTGAACTATCGGCACAACATCAAACCCATTAGCTCTAAGGAAAGACGCACTATCTACGGGATTGACGAACTTCTTATTTATGCTTGAACGCAGATTGAACATATAAATCTTGAACTTATCGAGATTGTACTTGTTACCTGCTATGCCCGGACCAATAAGCTCACCCTGCAAAACAGTTCCTCTCGGTAGTTTTTTCATCAGCTCAGGAATATTTGCTGCTAATGCTCCACGATAAAAGATTTCTGATTCGTCAACAATCTCTCGATTACGACTTGCAACGTGATATTTCCCTTCATCATCAAGCCAATGCGTCGTAGATGTACCGTCCAATTTTTCCGTAACAACACATTCCACGCCCTCGTAATCTTTTAAAACGTCAATGATGGTCTGAAAACGTGTCTCATCAGTTTTCGGAATCCAAGACGGATATGGTACGCGAATGAGATTGTCATTTTGCCTACGATTACCGACAGCAATAACTTCTGGTTCCCATTTCTCAACTTTTAGAAGTTGTCTTCATAATAAAATATGGTAAAATGATAGTATGAGAAAAGAGAAAAGACAAGGTTATCCGACAGACCTTACTGATACACAATGGGCTGTAATAGAGCCGCTATTTGTCGGAATGCGTAATCGTAAATGGGATAAGCGAGAGCTTGTTAATGCAGTTTTGTATCTCGTGGATAATGGCTGCAAGTGGCGAGCTTTACCACACGATTTCCCAAATTGGAAAACAGTATATAGTTTCTTTCGTCGTGCCAATTCGACAGGATTATGGGAAAAAATATTGGAGCAAGTGGTTAAAGTGACGAGATTAAATGCGGGACGCAATCCCAATCCCTCATATGCTCTCATTGATTCGCAATCTGTAAAAACTGTTTATGCTAGTGAGCAAATTGGCTTTGATGGGGGAAAAAAACGAAAGGACGAAAACGCCATATAGTGACAGATGTTTTAGGGTGTTTGCTCGCCGTTAAAGTACATCGAGCAAATCTCCATGATACAAAAACAGGCATTTTTCCTGCAATTGCGGCTTATCGAAAGTATCCAAGCATCCAAAAGTTTTGTGGCGATAAAGGTTATAGAGGTACTTTCGTTAATAATTTGAAATCCATTTTGGCATTATGCGTGGATATTTCTGAAAAAATAATTCCTGAAGGCTGGCATCTAATACCAAAACGTTGGATAGTAGAAAGAACCTTTGCTTGGATGAATATTTCTCGAAGGCTCAGTAAGGATTATGAAATTTTAACCTCTTGTGCTGAATCGATCATTAAAATTTCCAATTTCCATACTCTGCTAAAACGATTATGAAGACATCTTCTTATATTTACTATCTGCACTTACTTTTGCCAAATAGTAGGTTTTGTTATAATAACTCCAGATAAAATCCCCTGTTTTGACTTCTTTTGCCAAACGTCTGACATCATAAAATTTGTCATATT
>JAFUUW010000036.1 GCA_017471265.1 Alphaproteobacteria bacterium | reverse complement strand
GTTGCGTTAGTCGGCAACCCAAAGGTAGGCAAGTCGTCCACCTTCAATATGCTGACGGGAAAATACGCTGAGGTCAGCAATTATCCCGGAACTAGCGTAGCCGTTGCCTGGAGCAAGATGGACTTCGGCATCTTGATTGACACGCCCGGAATATACGATCTTTCGGAGCAAACCAAAATTGCTGAGATAACTCGTAAGCACATTGACAATGCAGATATAGTACTTAACGTCGTTAGCGCACTCACTATCGAGCGCGATCTGAAACTTACACATCAGCTTCTCGAGACTGGACGTCGAGTAGTTTTGGTTATCAACCAGGTTGACGAGGCGGAGCGGAGAGGAAAGTCTCTGGATTATACCGAGCTGGAGCAACTCGGCGTAAAAATTATCAAGACCGTTGCAACAAAGGGAATTGGAAGGGCTGAACTGCTCGCTGAGATAAATGGAAGCGATAACGCTGTTTGCGGCATAAGTTTGCACGCACAAGAGCTTTTGCATGGGAAACCTGGACGCTCTGCAAAGATGGCTTCCGCCGTTTCGCAGAAGCTCGATCGATTTTTGCTGCATCCAGTATTCGGGTGGCTTGCTGTGGCTTTCGTGCTCTATGCCCTTTTTGTGTCGCTCGGGGTTTTCATATCCGGAACGGTCGTAGATTGGCTGGTTGAGCTTATGCAGCAGCACTACATCCCATTTGTGAGTACCGGTATACGCAGTATATTTGGGAACGGATTGATCACTGATATGCTCGCAGGTGAGTTCGGTGTCCTCACTATGGTTGTACAGGTGATCATCGGCATATTGCTTCCGCTCATTGTGGGCTTTTATGTGATTATGTCGTTTCTGGAGGATTCGGGGTATATACCCCGTATGGCTATGTTAACGAAACGTTTCTTTAACTTCATCGGATTAAATGGCGATGCCATAATCCCAGTTTTGCTCGGGCTTGGGTGCGGGGTTATGGGAACTATCTCGACTAGGATTTTATCTACCCGAAAGGAGAGGATAATCGCGACATCGATTATCGCTATAGCCATTCCGTGTGCTGCACAGCAGGGATTGATATTTTCTATGCTGGCTCGAATAAACGACTTCATGTTTTGGGCAGCTTACATCGCAGTTGTGCTGCTCGTGATAGCCGTCAGCGGGCGTATCTTGCGGCATTTTATGCCTGGGACGTTTTCAAAATTTTCTATGGAACTCCCGCCAATGCGAGTACCTTCGTTGAAAAATTGTTACCGCAAGACGTTTTATCGCGTGCGAGACTTCCTTTTCGAGTCGTTTCCTGTATTCTCGATAAGTTCACTTTTCATTACGGTACTCTACAAATACAGAGCCCTTGACTGGCTGCAGGGCAAACTGGCCTTTGTGGTCGAAAATTGGCTGCACTTGCCAAAAGCGTTCTCTGATGTATTTGTTATGGGAATAATTCGCCGTGATATGGCATCTTTGGAAGTGCTCAATATGTCGCATAACTTTTCTATGAGCAATACCCAAATCTTTACATCCGTCATCGTCATTAGCCTATTTGTTCCATGTATCAATGCCATAATCGTCATTTCCAAAGAACTCGGCTGGAGATTAGCAGCCGCACTTTGGGGAGGAACGTTCGTTCTGTCAGTTGCACTCGGTGGAATAATCACAAGAGTGTGCGAGATGATGGGGTGAGGACGTCATTGCTGTAACGCTTGCGCCTCAATATTTGCAGACCCAAAAGGCATACAGCTAAGCACTATTTTTGCGGGCGTCCTTAAATTGAAGATAGGTGAGCGGTTCTGTTCTCACCTGCGTTGAGTATCCAATCATCGTTATTTTTTCCAAAAGGTGGGACGTATAGCACTGATTTGCTTGTCGCTCAGCCGTTAAGCAACGTTGACGATCCGGCGCCAAGGAGGTAAGCATAACCTATACTAAATATAAAACGCTTTTTCGATGTTCACGTTAACGTTTTCTTAACACTTCTCTGCTAACCTGAATGTGGATGTTCCTCGATGAGGAGGAGATTATGAGATTTTTAAAGGTTCTTATCTGTGCTCCTTCGATTGTATGTTTGTTTTTTGCCTGTTGGGTTTCGTGTGTTTTTGCAAAAACTTCAGAAAATTTGACTGACGAGTATATGGAGCTTACGAAGAAAACTTCTGATTTGGGCGTTGAGCTGGAAAAGAACAGAATAAGTCTGGCGGAAGAGCAGAAGAAACTTGAGGCATTTGGAAACAATTTGAGAAATGATCTCTCGGATTTTTCGATACCGCTTGGTGAGAAAAAGCAAAATCTTGGACAAGTGCAGACTGGTATTGAAAAGCTTGCGGGTCAGATTGAAAAACTTTCAAAAAAAATTTCAAATGTTCAGATGCAAATTGAAAAGTTTTTGACTTCAGCGAAAGATAGCAGAGAAAAAGCTTCAAGTAAGACTGAAAAAGAAGAGCAAGCGAATGAGGAACCTTCTGAAACTTCTTCTGGCGATGGAGCATCCGAAGTCGCACAAGTTTCTCAGGAGGTTGAAGAGAAAAAATCAGAAGAAGCGAGCAAAAATGATGAGACTGTGAATGCGGAAGTGGGAGGGGAAGATGCAACTGGGGAAGTTGCAGAAGATGCCCCCCCCGAAGTTGAAGCTGAGACGATTGCTCCGGAGGAAGAAACGAACAGCGATGCCGAGACTGATGCAAGTGAGGCCCTCGCTGAGGCAGATAAATTGACGAAAGAGGAGGCGGAGTGAAAAGCTGAAAATGTGTGCAAAAAAGTTGGACGGCTTCTCACTTATCGAAATGTCTGTCGTTCTGTTGATAATCGGCATAATCGCAGCTGGTATGATGAAGGGGCGAGATCTGATTGAAGGAGCACAGATGCGAACCGTCGCAAACGATGTGCAGATTTTCCAGGTTGCATTCGCGGGATACATCAATGCTTATGGGGCACTACCTGGAGATGATCCGAATGCGACAGCAAAGTTTACCGATGTCGAAAATGGTGATGGAGATGGCGTAATTTCAAGTAAAGATGCAGCAAAAGTACTCACTCATTTACGGGCTGCAGGACTGCTCGGTACCACGAAACTAAAGCAGGCAAAAATAGGCGGGGGCTATGATGTCATTTCGGAAGACGATGAAGCAAAATTGCGAATTTCAGACAGGGGGAAAGGTAGCCTGTCAAAAAAACAGGCTGTATCGCTCGTTGCCAAAATAGGCGAAAACATCGGAAACGATGAGCAAAAAATCGAAATTTTTCCCAAAATTTCATCCAATGAAACACAAAAATATATGGTGAAAGTAAAGATAAATTAGATGTTGTCTATATGGGATATTGCAAAGTAGAAAAGGCGTGATTAACAATGAAATGAAGGAGGAGTGAGCAAAAAATACAAAACAGACACGACATCAGCGGCGTATTATGGGAGAAGATAGAGCCGTTGTTGCAGGGACAGCAAGTTAGTGCGCAATGACAGACGATTTATCAATGGTGTTTTTTTTGTATTGCTTATCGAGTCTACGTGGTGAGATTTACCCGAATATTACGGAAAATGGGGCACTGCGCCTCAGCGTTTCAGACGATAGCAGGATAAAGATATATGAAAAATATATTAAGTGATTGATAAAAGATAAGGGAATATGGGCAAATTATGATAGACACAAGTCATCACAAAGTATATTTTTATGCCTCGAAATCCAGAAGCGAAAATCAGAAAATGAACCACGCAAAGTGGGGGATCCCCACCAAAATACATTTGACCGCGGCAGAACAGAGCGCACAGAAAGTGTCAATCTTACCAAAGAACTGAAGGGTAGATATTTATTTCCCAACGTGGGAAGGGTGAGAACCATTGCCTTCCCACGTTTTGAAAATAAAAATTCCAAAGTAGAAATGCCACTTAAAAACTTTTATATATCGAGATATAAAATGCCTATTTTTTTTATTTTTTTTGCAATTAACTAAAGTCAAAAATTTGAAAAATGTTACCAGGTATTGGAAAGCTGAAATTTGCATAAAAATTTTTTATATTTTTAAAGATTTTTATTTTTTCTTGTACATTCTGGTTTTATGTCATATAATGAAAGTGTGAGACGTGATTTTATGGATTTACAAGCATGTCATTCTTCAAGGCTGTGATTGTTGGGGCGATTTGCTCTGTATGGGCGGGATTGGTTTCGGCGTCGAGTATTCCGGATTCTGACAAGGATCCGTTGGCATATTTCAGAGCAACTCAGGATAATTACTACTGGCTCAGCGATGATACGAAGAAGATGCTTTGTATGCTGCCGCCTTTTGAGGACGTCGACAAGAAGCTGACCGCTTGGCATCAATCCAACAAGCCCGAGGAACACATAGATATCGAGGCTGCAAAAAAGGATGCAAAATCTTTTTACCAAAGGATATTGGGGAACAGTGAGCTTGGAAAATATCTTAAAGATGTTGCCGGAAAAGTTATAGATAATGCAGAATACACATCGCACGGAGATTGTTTTGATAGCGAGGTGGTGCTTGCCCCTCAGGATGTGGAAAACGCTCCACCGTATTTGCGAATCTACAATGGATTTAGCTGTACATTACGGGAGTTGTCTTTAGTTATCAATAGAGCCGATGCTTCTTTGAATGAGGATGGCTCTATCAAGAGCGACGATAAACTGCTGCGTCTCGCTTCTCAAGTCGCAAAAGAGAAGTATTCGGAATATGACGATTTCGATGTTAAGTTCAATATAAAACAAGTGAAATACAATACTGGCAATGGGCAGCAAATCGAATGCAAGTTTGACGTATGTTTTGAAACGCCTCTTTCAAAGCAATACGTGAAATTATACGATGGTCAGCCGGATTTCTCTTTTGAAGAAATTGAAAAATTTTCTATCCCTGGAGACGCTAATTTGATAAAGCAAACGGTATGGAGTGGTGTGCAGGAAGTATCTGAAATGCTGCTTGTGGAAAAAATGGGGGGCAATAAAAAAGAAGTTTTTAAAGATCCGAATGACCAGAAAAAATATAATGAGTGGGTTGATAAAACGCTGAAAAGATTGTCAGATCCGAATAAAGTTCACGAAAATTATATTGCAAAAATTTCTGGCAATTCTACCAGAGAAATAACAAAGGTAGCTGTTCATGAAACAGGACATATATTGGAGAATGCTTACCTGATAAAAAACAAACTTAAGAGGGGAAATGAAAATTTGGAAACAGCGGTCGTCTATATTGAAATGCAGTTTGGAGACGTGCTCAAAAATGAACGATTGGTAGAACTTTACCAGATGCTTTTTTACAACGTCGCGCTGGACAGGCTTATGGATGCATTTTTCGTCAACCTGCTCGATGAGCCAGCCTGTGATGAACTGAAGGAAATTATGGATATGAAAGATAAAATAAATAAAATAGAAATAGATCGCATGAATGGTTTATCACCTGAAGAATATGAAAAGTCTGAAAATGAACTCTTAAATTTGAAGAAAACGGTAGGTCAAAAGCTCCAAGAGTTTTCAGATAAAATCATGCTTCCAATAATAGAACCTCTTGGACGTTGGGGGATAGCAAGTGCGGTTATTTTGAAGAATTTCTCTACCGTGGTGCAATCTTTGTTGGAAAGGAATTTCGCTGCGGCTTCTGATAAATTCGGAGATATTGACGAGCATACCTATGCTGTATTCAATGCATTACAGGTACAAAAACTCGGATTACCGATGGAAAAGACGCTTGAAAAACTGATACTCGAGGAACCAGCAAAGCTAACCCCCGACAATTTTCACGAGTTGACGGCATACTTGATGTCGGAGTGAAACGTGAACGATGGGGCATCCTTTTGCATTGTGGCGGATGAGGTGGGATTCGAACCCACGGAGGAGTTGCCCCCTCGCCGGTTTTCAAGACCGGTGCCTTCAACCACTCGACCACCCATCCAACACTCACATTCTACTGCACAGTATTCAGATTTTCCACCTAGGTGCGTCTTGGTGTGTGAGCGAAGAAATGTAAGTATTCTAGGATTTTGAAAATTAAACTTTATGAATGATTTGTGTCGATTTTTATTTATAGAATATAGTGTATGTACGTTATTCAAATGAAAAATTGAAATTATTGATTGAAATATAATTCAAGATAGACAACATCGAAGTTAATCGTATGCGGTTTTGAACAACCTAGTTTTTGAGATTGAGAATTCTTCTTGACGAGAACGATATATTGTGGCATCCTGGGAATAGGGAGGATGCATTGGGGGATCAGAAATGGTAATTGGGGTTTTGCGAGAGTTAAAGCCTGGAGAGCAGCGGGTTGGATTGGTTCCTGCATTTGCGGCTAGTTTGGTTAAGCAAGGACACGAGGTTCTCGTTGAAGCTGGCGCAGGTGTTGGTGCAGGATTTACCGACGATGATTATGCTCAGGCAGGAACAACTATAGTTACGGATGCTGATGAAGTTTGGGAAAGAGCAAAACTCGTGGTGAAAGTCAAAGAGCCCTTGCGTTCCGAATATGAAAAAATTCGGGAAGATCAGGTTTTGTTCACGTACCTTCATTTGGCTCCAGATGTTGAACAAACCGATGCGCTCGTGAAGTCCAAGGCTGCTTGTATTGCGTATGAAACAGTTACTGATGAGAACGGTCGATTGCCATTACTTGCTCCGATGAGCTGCATAGCCGGGCGTATGTCAATCTTGGTTGCGGCAAATCTTTTGCAGAAGCACTTCGGCGGAATAGGCAATTTACCGTGCGGAGTCCCGGGTGTCCTCTCATCTAAGGTTGTTATACTCGGTGGTGGATATGTTGGACAAAACGCTGCTTTCGTGGCACATGGAATAGGTGCTGACGTAACGGTTCTAGATAATCGTCAGCAGGCATTAGAGCGCGTTACCGATATATTCCACGGTGCGGTCAAGACCGCATATTCCAATTTGGATAACATAGAGCACCTGTTGCCAGAAGCGGATATAGTCATAGGTGCGGCGCTTGTGGCTGGTGCCTTTACGCCAAAGTTGGTTTCAAGGAGTATGGTGAGCAAAATGCAAAAGGG
>JAFUUW010000035.1 GCA_017471265.1 Alphaproteobacteria bacterium | reverse complement strand
TTGTACATAGCTCTGCACTCGAGGGGACGGTCTGCCATCATCCGCTGCGTAATCTAGGCTTTACGTTGGATGTGCCGTTGCTTCCGGCTGAACACGTTACTGCAGATGCTGGAACGGGACTGGTTCATACGGCACCAGCGCATGGTATGGATGATTTCCTGCTGGGGAAAAAGTTCGGGTTGCCCATCGAAGACACAGTCAATGATGACGGAACTCTTGTGGCAACGTTGCCTCACTTTGCGGGTGAACATGTGTTTAAGGTCAATCCGCACGTAATCGAAGAGTTGCAGAAAGCTGGTAATCTGGTTGTCTCAAATCAGATAACGCACAGTTACCCGCATTCGTGGCGTTCGAAAAAGCCCCTCATATTCCGTACGACAACACAGTGGTTTATCGGGATTGATGGTATACGTCAGCAGTTGCTCGATGAAATTGATAAGACAAAGTGGTTTCCTGCTGCGTATGTTAATCGCATTCGCTCGATGGTTGAAAAGCGCCCTGACTGGTGCATTTCGCGGCAACGTATTTGGGGTGTGCCTATAGCGCTTTTCATCAACAAGAAAACCGACGAAGTGTTGATGGATGGCGAGGTTTTTGATCGTATCGTATCGACAATCAAAGCTGAAGGCATCGAGTGCTGGAGAACAAAGCCTGCGTCATATTTCCTGGGAGAAAAATATAATCCGGATGACTTCACGCAAGTTTCGGATACTCTCGAAGTGTGGTTCGATAGTGCCTGCTCTCACCATTATGTCCTTGAACAAAGGGATTATATGCAGTGGCCTGCGGATTTGTACTTTGAAGGCTCCGATCAGCACCGTGGGTGGTTCCAATCTTCGCTGGTTGAGTCGGTCTGTACAACTGGGCATGCGCCATACAAGCAGGTGGCAACGAATGGATTTGTCCTCGATAAGGACGGACGAAAGATGTCGAAGTCTCTCGGAAATGTCGTTTCACCAAATGACGTAACTTCAAAGTTGGGGGCTGACATATTGAGACTGTGGTGTCTCAACTCGGATTATTCCGAGGATATGCGCATCGGCGATGAAATTTTGAAACGTCAGCAGGATGTGTACCGTCGTTTCCGCAATACTCTGCGCTACCTTTTGGGGGTACTTTCGGATTTTGATCCGGAAAAGCGTGTTGCGTACACCGATATGCCAGAGCTAGAGCGGCTTATGTTGAAGAAGTTGCATTCGCTGGATAAATTATTGCGTAGCGCGTTAAAGGAATTCAATTTCCAAGTTTTCCTTTCTGAACTCCATAATTTCTGCTCGAATGATCTTTCGGCATTTTATTTCGATATTCGAAAGGATTCTGTCTACTGCGACGGCAAGGATGATCCAAAGCGTCTTGCCTGTCTGACTGTGATGAATGAGCTATTTGTTTGCGTAACGCATTGGCTTGCTCCTGCTTTGTCGTTTACTGCCGAGGAAGCATGGCTGGCGTACCCGCTGAACAAGGGCAAGACGAGCGTACATCTTGAGCTTTTCCCAGCTATTCCTGACAAGTGGAATGATGAGGCTCTTGAAAAAAAGTGGGATACCGTACAGACAATCCGAAAAATAATTACGGAAAGTATAGAAGTTGAACGTGCCGCCAAAACCATTGGCTCAAGCCTGGAGTGCGAGGTATATCTTTACTCGAATGATTTGGAACAGGTTCGGTTTATGGAGTCGTTGGATTGGACAGAGATTGCTATTGTCTCAAAGGCAACCGTCGTCAATGCACAACCTCCGTCTCACGCGAATGTGAACGATGATCTGAACGTAGGTATCGTGGTGAGAAAAGTAGATGGAACAAAGTGCGATCGCTGCTGGAAGGTCTCTGGCAACGTATCGATGGTAGACGGCGAATTCGACGGCTCGAACTTGTGCCCTCGCTGTAGGGCGTTGCTTTCGAAATGAAATCGCCGCAGATCTCCGTTATGATGCCCGTTTATAACGGTGCGGAGTGGCTGGATGAGAGTATCCCGAGCGTTTTATCCCAAACGTTTCGGGATTTTGAACTTTTGATAGTTGACGATGTCTCTACTGACAGTTCTTTTGACTTGATGCAGAAGTACGCAAGGCTTGATAGGCGTATTCGACTTTTTCAAAACGAAAAGAATATTGGAGCGGGACGTTCTTTAAATTTTCTGATGACCAAAGTCATCGGAGAATATCTCTGTTTTATCGGACAGGATGATTTGTATAAGACGACATACCTTGAAGAGATGCTCTGTTGTGTAAAGAAAGGAAACAGCGATTTTGCTGCCTGCGGATTTAAGATATTTGGAAGTTGTAGTCGTGAAGTAAAACCGCAAAGCAATTCAGGCATATATTCTGGTGTCGAATTCTTAAATACCGAGACGCACGAGGGGAAACTTGTGATAAAACCCTACCCCGTAGCCGAATGGACTAAGATAATAAAGAAGGATTTTATCTTTTCGCACAACATACAATTTGGTCGAAATGTGAACTTTGATTTCCCTTTTCATCTGCAACTCGTTTGGTTTTCGAAGAAAGTCTCACTTGTGCACGAAGCACTTTACTTCCATAGGACACACCCCAAGCAGGTCTCTGCGAGGGTAAACGATTTCGCGGCGTCAGATTTTGCATCATTCAAGGAACTTGAAAGGTTTCATAGGAAGTACCTCCCATGGGATGCTGAATTTTTCAAATTTATACGACCATTAAGCGGTCTTATGTATCGCAAACACAAGTGGAAAGTGAAACTCGAAGTGTGGAAGCATAAGCTCATTTGCAAGATGTATTCCTTGTTTCGGAATTGCAAGGGGTAGGTTTTATCGTAAAGTAAATTTTCCGTGAAACAATTTTGCTTCTTTACGTGTGGTGCGTTTCCCCTACTGGATCGTGGCTAGATGGTGTGGGCACCTCGCTGCGGATTGTAGGTCTGTTCCTTGCTCGACCGCAAATAGCTCCTTCGTTTAACTTGTTTTAGATGCCTTAAAGTTGATCTACTTCGAAAACATTTAAGTGCTCAACAACTAACAAGATGTCTAGACAATTTGGAATGGAGAAATTGTTATAACGGTAGGAAGTTACCGTTGGTACTCGGGATAACAGCTGAAGTACATTACCTTCAAGTGCATTTATAACATTTGCATCTTCAAAGAATGAAGTGTTATCGTATGGATACAGTTTCACCTAAGAGGTGCCGCGAATTATTTTTTCCAAAAGGCGGGGCGCATTATACTGATTTGCCTTTCCGCGTGCCGTCAAGCCACGCTGCGCCTACCGGCTTGCTTTCCGGACTTCGTCCTACAGGCTTGACTGCCGCTTGGCAAATCAGAACATTTTTTTTGCCCCTTTTGGAAAAAAGAATAATTCGGAATGCTTTAACCAATCTTCTAGATACACATGATATTATTTATTCGTATTGTATATTGTCGCCAATTCTATGCCAATTATCTCGCTCTTTTTCGTGTTTTGACGACGGGGAACAGTGTCTAGGGGCTCTCTGGTTTGTGGGTGCGTTTCAAAATTGCTACAATCAATCCGTCTTTTGTCCTGAAGTTTAACTGTTCATTGAAAAAAGCGAAGATTGTTGCCACTCTTGGTCCTGCCAGTAGTTCATATGATGTGATATGCCGTTTGGCTTTTGCGGGTGTGGATGTTTTTCGGCTGAATTTTTCTCACGGTACCCACGAGACACATATACGAAATGCCATTGCTATTCGCCGGGTAGAACAGGAAATCGGGCGTACTCTCGCCATTATGATGGACTTGCAGGGGCCAAAGATACGCATTGGGGCTTTTGAAAACGACAGTGTGTTTTTGGCGCAAGGCTCAAAGTTTGTTTTAGATTTGGACAAAACTCCGGGCAGTGCTACTCGTGTAACTCTCCCGCATCCCGAATTTTTCGAGGCGTTGAAAGAGGGGACGTCTCTTTTGCTCGATGATGGGAAGTTGGAGTTACGGGTTGAGGAAAACAATGGTGGGCGGATCGTTACTGAGGTGATAAATGGTGGAGTTCTGTCGAGCAGAAAGGGGGTCAACATCCCGAACGTAATTTTGCCAATTCCGGCTTTGACCGACAAAGATAAGGCGGATGTTGCCATAGCCGAAAAAGTAGATGCTGATTGGGTTGCCATTTCGTTTGTCCAGACAGCCGATGATGTGCTGTATGCACGCAGGTTCGTGAATAATGGTGCCGGGATTTTGGCAAAGATAGAGAAGCCTTCTGCCGTCGAATTTGCGGATGGCATACTCAATGTGGCTGATGCGATTATGGTCGCCAGGGGAGATTTGGGCGTTGAGTTACCGTACGAAACCATCCCGGCTATCCAACGCAGATTGATAGGTAAGGCGCGGCAACATATGAAGCCTGTTATCGTTGCAACTCAGATGCTGGAGAGTATGACGACATGCCATGTACCGACTCGGGCTGAGGTATCGGATGTAGCTTGTGCGGTTGCTGAAGGGGCAGATGCGGTTATGCTGTCAGCTGAAACGGCAAGTGGAAAGTTTCCTGAAGCCGCAGTGAAGACTATGGCAAAGGTGGTTGCTCAGACAGAGCTGGATGGTTTGAACTTCTTCGACGAGAGTTTTCTTGCTCCGAATAATCCTGATGTGGACGCGGTCAGGTCTGTGGCGAACGCCAATATGAGGGTTGTTGCTGTTTGGGCAAAGACATGTGCGTTTGCCGCGAATATAACTAATCTTCGCCCTGAAAGCGATATTGCGGTCTTTACGTCTGATGAAAAGGTGCAACGCCGCCTGGCTTTGGTTTGGGGGATACATTCATTCCTGATTCAAGATACCGCTGACATTGCAGAGATAAGACAGAAGATGCTTGCGGTCATACACCAAAATTTCAATATCGAAGATGATACGGAGGTCGCGATTGTTTCGGAAAACGGGGTGCCTCTGTGAAGACTGAGATAGTTTTTTTGTCGAGGTGGGGATATCTCGGAGTTTTGTTTTTCCGATAGAACAGGCGTGTCCGCATTCCCGTTTTTCATGTTACGATGAAGGTGTGGGCTTGGTGAGTGGGGGTGTGATGATCCCGATGTATGTTGCTCTTGGGGTTGCGTTTCTTCTCTTGTTGGTGTCCGTTTTTGTTGTCGAGCAGCAAACCTGTGCCATTATCGAACGCTTCGGAAAGTTTCGACGACTTGCTCACCCTGGGTTAAATTTCAAAATTCCATTGATAGAAAGCATCAGAGCTCGAATTTCGATGCGAATTCATCAACTTGAGGTTGATGTTGAAACGAAAACGAAAGACAACGTATTCTTGCGAGTTGTCATTGCTGTGCAGTATCGGGTTTTGTCTGCAAAGATATATGAGGCTTATTACACGCTGCAAGATCCTGTTGAACAAATAAAGTCATTTGTTTTCGATTTAGTCAGGGCGCAGGTGCCGGCTATGGATCTCGACGATGTTTTCTCGCGAAAGGACGACATAGCCGATGCAGTCAAAAAGGAGCTTGAGCTGCCAATGTCCGATTTTGGGTACGAGATTATCAAGGCTTTGGTTACGGATATAGCGCCAGATGCAAACGTCAAGGCTGCTATGAATGAAATAAACACAGCGCAAAGATTGCGTGTTGCAGCGAATGAAAAGGGCGAGGCAGAAAAAATTTTGAAAGTGAAGCAAGCTGAAGCGGAAGCCGAGGCGTGCATTTTGCACGGAAAGGGAGTTGCTGGGCAACGGCAGGCGATAATAGACGGCTTACGGCAATCTATTGAGGAATTCTCGAAACAGACTGGGACGCCTTCAACAAGTGCTATGGATATGGTGCTTTTGTTGCAGTATATCGATATGCTCAAGGAGGTTGGGGCGAGCTCGAAATCTAACGTCGTTTTTGTCCCTCATTCGCTTGGCCATCTTTCTGCTATAAACGAGCAACTTCGTGAAACCATTCTTTCTGCGGAGGTTTTGAAAAATGGACAGGGATAGTGCTGTGGGTATGTTACAATATAAGGAGAGGCTTTTCGTAGGTTGTTGATATGAAAAATGCATTTGGTTCCAGTCCGATAATTGCCGGTGGCAGTGGACTGCAGAGGTACATGATGTCCGTTTACAACAAGATGTTTATGGCTTTGGGGCTGACAGGCATTGTTTCGCTAGTTTGTGCTTCCAATCCCGACGTTCTTCAGTTTATGGCTGGTGGATTTTCCTTCATTCTTATGCTCGTGATGCTCGGCATAGTGTTCTATCTTTCTGCCGGCATTCGAAATATGGATGTCGATCGCGCCAATGCTTTGTTCTGGATTTATTCCGCGCTGGTCGGGGCTTCGATATCTCCGATATTTGCCGTTTATACAGGTGAGAGCATTGCAACTTCATTCTTCACCGCGGCCGTGTTTTTCGGTGGAATGAGTTTGTATGGATACACAACGAAAAAGGATCTGACGGGTATGGGGTCGTTTATGATTGTTGGTCTCTTCGCAATAATTATTACGTCGATCGTCAATCTGTTTTTGAAGAGTTCTGCCTTGCAGATGGGATTGTCTGCATTGAGCATAGTGGTGTTTTGTGGACTGACGGCTTATGACATCCAGAAGATACGTTCGTTTTATGCGAGATCTGCGGACGAAGAAACTTTGAAAAAAGTCGCGGTGCTTGGTGCGTTGAATCTGTATCTGGACTTTATCAATATATTCCTGAACTTGCTCCGCTTGCTTGGAAAACGCCGCTAGACTTAGTGTGCCTTCCCGGGGGTATCACAAAGATATCACCGGGTGGGCTTCCGATTTTTTGAAATTTTGATTTGTGGGGGATCCCTTTGCAAGCTTGGCTGCGGGAACCGCAGGACTGCTGGGATCTTTTGAGCCTTGGTGCTAGGTGGTGATGATA
>JAFUUW010000004.1 GCA_017471265.1 Alphaproteobacteria bacterium | reverse complement strand
GCCCCAGAAGAAATACGCCGACAGATATTGACGGGATGCCCAAACGCTATCGAAATTGGCAACCGCCGAGAGGCTATAATTCGCGCGATGTCATTGATACAGCCCGGCGATTTCGTCGTGATTGCGGGAAAGGGACACGAGGACTACCAAATATACGGTAACGAAATTACCCACTTCAGCGACCGTGAAGAGATATCGGAAACCCAGGTCAAAATGATGGTGTAAGACGTGAGCTTTCTGGGAGTTATAGCTGAGAAGAACAACAACCAAAAAGGATCGCGTCATCAAAAAATGAAAAAAGAGTATAATATTATACTTGTTTAAGAAGTTGGAGATAAAGTAGTGCACTACTGCTGTACAATAGGGTTAGTATGAGGTTGATGGCAATGCTTGGTGGGGATGTGGTTTATACCCGCTTAGGGGATGGTGCAACTGCACGATATCCGCAAGCATTGTGAATTATTGTTTTTTCCAAAAGGGACGAGAAAAAGGATCTGATTTGCCGAGCGGCAGTCAAGCCTGTAGGGCAGCGCCCGAAAAGCAAGCGTTAGCGCAGCGTGGCTTGACGGCTTAGCGAAAAGGCAAATCGGTACAATGCGTTCCGCCCTTTGGAAAAATAATTTTTCTTTCTGCTCGAGACAATATGACGTAGGTCAGGGCTGCCGGGACGTCAAATGGGTTAGCACTACACTACGTTGTCTCGGTAAACGTCCCCTCCTTTTTAATCGTGGGGGGGTGTTGGGAGCAGAGTTAGACCTCCCCTAGCATTTTTCAACTCCAGCATCTCCGTTTCATTTTTTGTCATAGATTGTTCTTGAAGGAAAACATCACACTACCAAAATTGTCTTCATACGGAAACATACTTACTTCTGGGACGCACAAACACAACGAAAACATCTGAGAGCAGTCGCGGCAGTTGACCGAAGTCGGGGAAGACGGAAATAACCTATCCCCCTGAACTTTACCAAATGCTTTATCACGTATCCGGATACCCTTGAAACAATCCATAACATCGACGCAACCAAAAAAACCAAATACAAAAGCAACCACTACCTAGCCGAACAATTCAACTGCGTCGCTTTTTCCACAACTTTGCCGTGCCCCAAGGATATCCCGTATCCGTACGCATAACCCCCCAACACACACCTCCCTCAAATGCCGGAGCTTCGCAAGATACCCCGATCTATCAGCGATGCTGGGCAATCCTACCCCTTCTTCGCACCTATCTCCATCCGCTTTTTGTGTGAGTACCTCTGACTTTCTGTTTTGGTAGGGAGACAGCTTTTGTCCAGTATCGTATGCAATCTACGATATTTTCCTTGAATGCTGGGAAGTCGAAGGAGCGGCAGATATACCCGGCGGCACCAAGCTGGTAGGCTTGCGATATCAACTCCGGGCTGATGTTGTCAGTTACAAAGACAACAGGGATATCGCGAGTGCCTCGGTCGCGCTTCAGCTCCTGCAGTACGCTAAGACCATCCCGCTTTGGTATGAAAACATCGGACAGAACAACGCTAGGTTTCGGAAAATCTGGACACAACCGCTTGTATTTCAAGACGTCCAGAGCCTGCATACCATCGTGAACGCAAAGTATGTTTATCCCATCAAACTCCTGCAACGCCCGGCGAGTAACCGCCTCATCACCGGGGTCACTCTCCACAATCAGTATGCTCACTTCGTCATCCTGCGAAGTCTCAGTACTCTCGCTGCAGTCCGTGCACGCGGAGTATATGTCCTCGAAGAATTTGTCTACCCCGACTTCGTACAAAACCGCAATCCTGAACAGCGTCGCGGCAGAAATCCTGGACGCCGCCTGCTCGTACTTCTGCACCTGTTGGTACGATATGCCAAGCTTGTCCGAAACGCTGATCAACGTCATACCGCGCTTCAAGCGTTTTTCTCTGAGATGGCGCCCTATGACCTTGTCGATTTCAGCGGTCGTAGCCATCGACCTCCTCATTCCGCACCTCCTGGGACTAGAACACCACGCAAAATCACAACCTCAATGCACATACACACCTAAAACACGCTTTAACTCAACTACGAGGTGTAGTATATACGCAATCTAACGATAAAAACCCTCACGCAAATAGAATTATACCATATTTTTCTTATTACAGTTGAACTTTTCTCATCACATAGGGAGAAATATACGCCTCGATAGAATGGGGCGGTAACAGCAGGGCGAGAGTTGTCGTTAAAGGCAGTAAAAAATTGGCAAAAATGCTTGAAAAATGCCCATGTTTGAAAAGATATAGTGTGCAAAGTTACAAAACATCGAAAAAATGATACTCAAAACTGGAGCATTATTTTTTGTCAATATACTTATTGCAATAAATTCGCATATATTGAAAAGTCTTTATGTTTTGTTTACTACACGTTACCTACAAAGTTTTATATTCTTAAAACACATTGTAGCCCTCCAAGATAGTACTTGATTTCCTGCTGCAATATTATTCAATGTTTCTACTTATCTTTTTAGGTCGATTTTCAGTTTTTTCAAAGAGCAAAGTTGAATTTACTCGCTGCTATTCGTATTACATAATAATTTTAGATTTTTTCACTTTTACGAAATTACTGCAAATCAGCGGCTGTATCAGCACCTTTATTTCGTTGATGTTCTTGTTCCACCACTTAGCTCACAGCAAGAATTCTGTTAGTTCCTTATCAAATCTCCTCCGAATGATCTTTGCGGGATTGCCCAACAATCGAGTATGGCTCAACGTTGCTCGCTACAACATTGTTCATCCCGATGACTGCACCATCTCCGACGTGTACCCCCGGAAGAATTATCGCATTCTATCCATACAGTATTCCCCTTAAAAGGCATCTCCGAGAGCGGCGGAGTTTTTTGACCAAAGCCATTCATCGCAAAAACGGGAACGTCGAAACAACGCCCATTTAGTGATCTGCGCCACTCATTATACATTCAACGCCAGCGGCTACGTAATTTTTTGAATGGGAGACATGCTGTGGTTATCCAGCGTGACAGCATATACTTTTTCTTTTTGTCATAAGGACGCGAGCCACTTTCTCTCGAGGAATTCGGATTACCCCTTTCAGATAAACACGGTTCGCTTTTTTCCGGTGGGATCGACTCACTTCTTTTTAGAACAAAATCCTCACACATGATATATTTAATTGGAATTCGTAGTAAATTTGTATCAATATCACAAGGGACAGATCCAAACCATACAATGTCAGACTCTGCAACATGTCTGTAATCAATGAGAGGAAGACGATTAAATGCACTGTTGGCTGAAAATGCATATTCTTTGGGTAACGGCCACGTCGAAAACTCTGGATGATTTTGATAAAAATCTAAAAACATCTTTATCCTTAACCGTGTAACAAACAGAACATCTGGTCGACAATAAAAGAAAAAATCATACTTTATCTTTTTCTCTTCAGCATACTCTTCCCTGAGTTTATTGACCGCGGCTAGAGAATGCTCTTTCCGGAACTCAACATTTCTTGTTTCTATCAAGAATTTCTTAGGATGATATACCTGCTTAGCAAATTCAATGTCTTCTTTTGAAACTTTTACCCCACGTATAGGAAGATTTTCCATGTGCCATGTTGGAGTAGTGGCGTCATATTCATCCCAAGTATGCATAAAAATATCAATAAGAAATCCATCTTCTTGATTTGGGGTAACTACTTTTCTAAAAAAGCTATTATAGGTTTCTTTAAACGTACGCAGATGTCCAAAAAAATGAATCGCTA
>JAFUUW010000034.1 GCA_017471265.1 Alphaproteobacteria bacterium | reverse complement strand
GCATCGGCAAAACAAGCCCCAGTCAAGGAATTCTTCAAGTCTGCCCATGAAGATGCTTGGCGAGCTCACCTGGCTAAGATAGCTAGAAAATCCTCCGCTCCAAGTTGGATAAAGAGTGGCTACAAGGGCGGCAAGTTCAAGTCCTCCATTTGGTCTTACATCCCATCTGTCGTTGCCGAGTATGCCATAGAAAAGAATAGCTTATTCCGTAGTACGAAATGGGTATCTCTCGATAACCTCGACGAACAGCTCCAGAACGAAAATCCCAAGTTAGAAGACGTCTATACGATGTACAGCGGCTCCAATTGGAATGCATTTGTTTTTCGCAATTTGATGCTCAATGCCCTGCGCAACGACGTAGGGTGGTTTAAGAAAGAGCAAAAGGCATTCGGCCAAAAGCAGGTAGGCGAAGATTTTTTGACGGGTATGGTTGACTGTCTCAAAACATATGATGAATTGAAGGGCTTTTCATCGGAGTTGGATAGGGCACTGGCGGATATAAAAATCTATGCAAGGGATTTGCAACTGTACGATTACTTCCAATCTGTTAAGGAGATAATCTGGAAAGGTGACTATCGTAAAGCGTTGCGTCAGACAGCCGATGATCCAGCCGTCGTAAGCGGCTTGGATATTGCACCGGGCATGAAAGGTTCGTTCTATTTCGACAAGACCGGAGGCCATGACACGCTTTGCGGCTTCGTGGAGTTCGAAGATTTCAAGTTTCGCAAGCCGTCTCCAAAGAACAAGAAGGAAGGGATCACGCTCAACAACGGCACCCTGCGACGATATTTCATCGGCGAGCGATCGGAATTTATTGTGGACTACTGCAAAAAAGCAAAGTGGAAAAAGATGTGTGATAAGTCGAAGAAGTCGGATGGTTCAGATAATTTTAGCGGTAATTCTGAAGATTTTGATGCTAAAATTGCTTTCCTTCCGGTCAATGATGAATTTGGGTGTGACTGCGAAAAAAAACTTGATACCAGTGATTATTTTGGAATTAAGTTTGAGAAAGGTGAGGAATTGTCAAAAAAAATTGCTAACGTGAGTGATCTTTTTAAAAAATTTTGCAATGAGATTTCCATCAATATTAATAATGTTTCAAGAAATTCTGAAGAACTCGAAGAATATGAACAGAACAAAAAACAAGCCCAGGAAGAAATAAATAGATTCGAGCGCAGATTAAAATGGGATAATGAATGCATTGAAGTTGTAGATTTAACTTGCGAATCTTGGAAAAAAACCTTAACGCGATATAATAACATTTTTCTAAACAATGAGGAATATTTGGATATAAAGGAAGAGTCCGAAGGGAAGAGACTTACGTTAATAAATGAAGTTCGGGATGAGTTAAAAACTAAAAATGTTCCGGAACGTTTTGCGAAAATAGGAGGTCGTTCCTATGA
Organism: Alphaproteobacteria bacterium; assembly: GCA_017471265.1. Lineage (GTDB taxonomy): Bacteria > Pseudomonadota > Alphaproteobacteria > RUG11792 > RUG11792 > RGIG4847. The sequence goes on along the minus strand of JAFUUW010000034.1, from coordinate 16,236 downwards.
AAATTGGGGCGTCTTGTTTTTGACGAAGGCGTACCTAGGTTATATCGATGATGTACAAAAACGTTTGGATGCAGACATAAAACGTTGCGACGACAAAAAGTTTCTTGATGAACTTCTGACTAAGTTCAGTCTAGATTATCTTTTGTATATTGATAAGACGGTTGTGGATGGTAATATGTCCAGTGAAGACTTCGAATGTATAGACAATGATGTTCAAGATAATAAAAAAGATGAAGCCAGTAAAATGAAAAAGTTGTTTGGTAAAATGGATAATATACTTAAAAAAGTTTATGAATTTTATGAAAAGCGAAAAGAGTATATATCTAAATCAATCTCAGACAACAATGTTTATGACGTTTCATCCTACGATGAACGAAGTCAATTTTCTATTTCCTCGATGAAAAATGTTTTTTCAAAATCTGCCAAGAAACACTTCGACAACATCGTAGAAAAAGAGCGAGAAAAGTTGCAGACTGCCTTGCTCGATCTTGATAAATATGATCAGCTCGGTGGTTTACGCTCAAGTTTAAGTAAGTTCCGTAACAAGATCGGGCTTGAAGGTTTATCTGGTTTATTGCGCTTCGAAACGCAGATTCCACAAGACGCTGAAATAATAAAACAACCAGCGCAGAGCATGGAGGAAGTTGAAAAACAGCTCGAGATATTCAAGGATTACAAAAAAAGAATAAGCAACTTGATGTCCTTGCGTATCAAACTGGGATCAACCATCTCCGAGCCAGATGCCTACAAAGTCATCGGTTGGCACCTGAAAAAGCCCGAAACAAAGAAGAAAAAGTAGAGACGGAGGGTATGGTATTTCTGAAAAAATACTGAGGGCAATTGTGAAAATGTGGGTGGGTGTTGGCGAGATTTTGGAGAAATGCAAGGAGATTACTGAAACTGGATTTTTCTTAATATCAATGGCTCAGCGTAATTTCAAGTTATCTGTGTATATCTAAAGCGAAGGACACGGAAACTTGTACAATTTGAACATTTGAGAGGTTACACTGTATTGCAAAGTTTCGTGAATTATCGATGCAAATTGAAAAACGGTTCTTAGCAATATTACGCTTTTGATAAAAATATTTTACAAAATATATTTAAAAAAACATTTTAAATATATAGCGCCCACTATGCACTACAGCAAATCATTTTGTATTTCAAGTGAGGGCGAATATTTTGCAAAATTTTACGAGGTATTAGCTTAGATTAAAAAATGCTTTTAATAGCATTATACTTTTAGTAAAATATTTTTGAAGAGACAATCCTCAAAAAATCATTTCAAATATATGACAACAGCTATGTACTACAACAAATCATGTAATGATAGCGAAGGCATAGCTGCTACGCCTCAAAGGGGAGGCCTCCCTTAATAAAATTTTCTTCGTAATTTGCGCAAATTTTCTTTTCTTTGGCAATCTCCGTAAGCTATAAATTATCCAAGAAGCCTGTTTTTTCAAGGAATCTCGAGATGTTAGCAAAGTTATTGAAGACGTCGATGTTGTCCGTGTTAGTTTGTGGATCTTTCGCAGCAGAAGTTCCACCTGAGATACGAAACTTTTGGAAATCTGCAAGTGAAGACGTTTGGAAAATACACTCCGCCCCAATCATTTTAGAAATTAAGAAAAATCCTGAGCAGCCTCAATTTGATTTGGGGTTCATCGATACCATAGGAAAGGAATTGTGTGAAGCTGCAACAAGGACCAAGCCAGAATGGGACATGTGTACCGTCGAGCCACATCATGGTGTGATTGATACGAAGCCAAAAGATAGTTGGGAAACGTTCAGTCAAGCGGATTATCAAAAGCTTTTTCTGAAAAATGTCATAGCAAAAGGTTCTCTGAATTGGACAAGTGGTGATGATAGCAAGCTCACAAAACAGGTGTTCGAAAAGCTTTCCAAATTTTCAATCACGAAACATAAGATCTCGGCGGATAGTGATCGCTATGCCAATATAGTTGCGAACCTTAAGACTGCGTCTTTCGTTATAAAAACTTACTCGGAGAAGCTGGGCTTAGCTCGTTATCTGCAAGGTATATCCAGGGGAAATTTGCGACAACGAATTCCGGAATTTGTCCAGAAAATGAATAAAATCGGAGACACCTTTGGCTATTTCGATGAAGCAAGAATTGCCTCAAATTGCTCGATACGTTTCTGCTTTACGAAAAAACACCAAAATAAACTGGGCATCGAAGTACCGGCAGGAGTTACGGGATACCTCAAAATCAACGGATGCAAGGTAAGAGGTTGGAGCGAGCATCCAGTTGAGTTGTATCGCTATTATTTTCAGAATGAACCTGTGGGCTATGCTCCAAAACTTTTATTCTTGATGTGTACTCGCCCAAATAAAGCACGTCTTCAAATGTGGCTTGAGCCAAAGTACGATTTGGAACTTATTACCGTTGCAGAGGTTGGCGAATACACAAATTTCCACCCAGGCATGCTCGTCAGCCTGATCGCAGATATTGCAGAACAAAAAATGAAACTGGATGAGATATGTAGATACCGTAAAAACGTAAAAATAAAAGAAGAACGTTTAAACAAATGGATTTTCTCCTTCGACAGAATAATGCAAACTTGGCGAAAAGAGCTTTCGTCAAAAGAACCTCTGTGTAAATCCGGATATAGGCATATAAAATTGAAGCGTGATGAAGCTGCCCTGCCGCTGTCGTGCGTTCCTATCAAAGATTTGTGCAAGTCCGCGGTGTGTACAAATTGTGCAAAATTATCATACTTTTCTCCAAGCGAGAAAGCATCTGAATTCGACATAAAGTTTGACGTCTGCCAAGCAATTGTGGAAAAATTCGATGCTATATCATTTAGGTATGATGAGTTCTTCGTGATTAACCTGGTCGATAAAATTTTGTCTCTTGCAAAAGACGGATTTACCGCCACCCCAGACATATTGTTTGGTTTACGGAAAATATGTAACAACCCGAAGCCATGGAGTGCACAGGAGCTTTTGGATGATGCGATATTTGCTTTGCGCGGTGCCGACAGGTATAGCTACGCAGATTGGTAATTAGGCTGAGGTAGTGAGGTGGGGGCATCAAACGCACCCCGCGACACTTGGTCGCCCCACCCCTCAAGCCCCAGTCGTTGACAGATTTTGGGGTGCATGCGAGAATGGCGATGTATGGCGAGTGTAGCTCAGTCGGTTAGAGCGCTAGATTGTGGCTCTAGAGGTCATCGGTTCGATTCCGATTACTCGCCCCATCGCCGATTTAGCTCAGTTGGTAGAGCAACTGATTTGTAATCAGTAGGTCGAGAGTTCGAGTCTCCCAATCGGCACCATGCAATCTGTTTGTCGACCGACGGTTTTGCTTGATATTGAGGACGATGATAAGGGGAAGTGAGGGGGGGTATAGAATGAGAAAAGGATAATCAGTCGTTATGCCTCCACAAAAATACTATAAATTACTGGTATCGGGTGTCTCCCCAAAACGGAAAGTATGAAACCTTGCCGACATATATTCGGCACCACATTTCCCCCCCTGCTTCCGAACGTTCATTTGATACTGAGTTTGATAAAGAAAATGGCGGATTTGATGGAGCAATCGAAAAATCTACTGGGTTGCTGAGAGAGATCCTGCTGCATTCGAATAAGTCAGACGAACATGAAATCTCTGCCTTAGCACAAAAATGCGCATGATACAGCTTAGTGCTTGTGGCATAGCGGCTCGTGTTGGCGGTATCATATTCCGCGTGCTGGTGGGTATTGGGGCTTCGAGTTGGCGGATAAATTCGAACGTGTAGCCGGCATAATTCGTGCTGCAGCGAACGATGCAGGATTACATCCAGGCGTGTACAAGATGCTCAACTCGGCTGGCAAAGTTATATATGTCGGCAAAGCGAAACTCCTCAAAAACCGGCTGCTGTCGTATTCACGTTTCGAGCAACTCGCGGTGCGTACGAAAATGATGGTCTCGAATATCACTTCGATAGAGTTTATCATCGTGAATTCCGAAGTCGAAGCCCTCCTTCTTGAGAGCAATTTAATAAAACAGCTGAAGCCTTTTTATAACGTGCTTTTGAAGGACGACAAGACATTTCCGTACATCGTAATCGGCAGTGCGCATAATTTTCCGCGGCTCTTTAAATATCGAACATTGAAGCCGAAAGGGAAGGATTTTTTTGGCCCATACCCCGCTGTTTCGGCATTGGACGAAACCATAAAGGTTATTCAGAAAACCTTTCAGCTACGCAGTTGTACTGATGCGGCTTTTGAGCGGCGCGATAGACCTTGCCTGCAATTTTTCATAAAACGTTGCTCGGCACCGTGCGTTGGAAAAATTTCGCAGGAGGAATATGCGCAAAATGTAAAACTCGCACGCGATCTACTGTATGGACGCGATGAAGTCGCAAGGCATACGTTAACAGATCAGATGAAAGAGGCAGCGGCAGCTCAAGATTTTGAGCGTGCCGCACTACTCCGCGATCGCATAAGGTCAATAACGGAAGTTCAGTCAAAACAGTATATCCAAATCGATGAGCTTACCTCGATAGATTTCATAGCCGCAGCTAAAAGTGGAAACTTCGCTGCAGTGGCGGTAACCTTCTTCAGGACGGGACGTAATGTCGGAACGGAAGCCTTTCTCATCGAAAATGTTTGTGAAATGGAAATGCCGGAGATTACCGAATTGTTTATCACACAATTCTACAAGACCGTTGCGGCACCGGCTGCCGTAGTTTCAAATTGCGAATTGGAAAACGCAAGCGAAATAGCGGAGGTGATAGAGCTCTCATCTGGGCGTCAGCCTAAAATAATTTACGCCACACAAGGGGCATATAGACGAATACTATATACGACGATGCTGAATGCGAAGATGAAGCTGAAGCGCGATACTGTGAAGCAGTACTCTGCGGAACTACAAGAGTTGTGCCGACTTGTTGGCATCAAAAAAATCGACAGAATTGAAACATACGATAACAGCCATATACAGGGTACGAACGCCTGCGGAGTTATGGTCGTCTTTGAAAATGGAGCGATCCAAAAAAGTAAGGCGCGGAAATTCAACATAAGCGACGCGATAGCACATGGAGGCGACGATATAGAGATGATGCGGTTTTCGCTCGAAAAACGCTTCAAGTCAAAACGCATTCCGGAACTACCGGACTTAATCATAATCGATGGGGGGAAGACGCAGCTTTCGGTCGCCTTGGAGGTTGTGTCCAATTTTGGGTTGTCGGACAAGGTCAAGGTCATCGGCATAGCGAAGCAAAATAACCGTAGGGTGGGGGATGAAAAGTTAGTCCTCGAAAACGGTGATGAAAAAACTTTTGGACGAAATGACGAGCTCCTGTCCTTCCTGATCATGTTACGGAATGAAGCGCATAGATCTGCCATAACTTTCCATCGCAAAAAGCGTAGCAGGAAGCTGACGCTGTCAGTACTCGACCAAGTCCCCGGTATCGGTGCAGTGAGAAAAAAAGCCCTGCTTGAACATTTCGGGGCTGCGGAGATGGTAAAAAATGCTTCAGTTGACGATCTAAAAATGGTAAAAGGAATTGACAGAAAAGCAGCTGAATTGATTTTCGATTTCTTCAAGCAGGCAAAGTCATGAAGGATTTGTTTACAGTACCAAATATCTTAACTGTATCCCGAATGTTACTTTTGCCGCTCTTCGCTTTAGGCTTTTTTCTGAAATCGAAATTTGGCGGCATTCTTTCCTTGTCGGTTTTCACGTTTTGTTGCATAACAGACTTTCTCGATGGATATTACGCGCGAGCATTTAAGCAGGCAACAAAGCTGGGGCAAATGCTCGATCCGCTTGCGGATAAAATCGTCGTTTCAATAGCGATACTCTTCATTGTCGGCTTCCGCCTCATTTCGGATTACGCCATAATTCCAGCTGCCGTGATATTATGTCGCGAAATCATAATATCGGGAGTAAGAGATGCGACAGAATTTTCCGGACGTAGCTTCAGGACATTGCTATTATCAAAATGCAAAACGGCAATGCAAATGCTTGCCCTCTCAACATTGTTACTTGCCTCTGTTGTAGGATGGCCAGTCATCCCGCAAATCGGTGAAATGCTCCTGTGGCTGTCTTCCATAATCGCTATAGCCTCCGGCATCGTATACTGCAAACGCCATATCTGCGAAGGGGAGTAAAGGCATTCAACCGAAATTTTCGGCTCAGGAAACGGTGATTTTTGGCGAAAAAATTTGAAAGACGTCAGGTGAATTGGGATGCTATAATAAGTGTTGGGATATATACAAAAAAATTGGGCATCATTCTATTTTTAAAGAGTAGAGAAAACTCAATAGATGACCTGTCGGTTGAGCAACTTTGGAACGCGATTGGAAGGCGAGTAAAAATGTCGAACTCTCAGAATTCGGATATCATAAAAAAATCTGCATTCGGGACAGTGGTTTTTACAACATTCGAGGAGCCTAAAATTTGCGTGGTTAAGAGTGTCGTTAACTCATTTTCTACGGCGTGTTTAGGTCGTGAATTGTGGAGCATAACGATTGATTGTATAAAAAGTGTTTTTCAAAAGATGTTTCTTAAAATGGAGAGAAGTTTGAAAAAGGAAATGCCTATAGCTTTATGTGCCGACAATAAATATATTGAACATTGTGCAACGACAATGGCATCCGTTTTGTATAACATCTCTGATGACTACATAGCTCATTTTTATATCTTGAATAGTGGCTTGACTGATAAAGCAAAGGTAAAATTAAATAAAATGGGGGGGCGTTACAAAATATTTACAAATTGAGAAAGAGTTGCAAAATGTGTTTGATGGAGTGAAGGTTGAATATTATATTTCTAAAATAAGTTTTGCTCGATTGTTAATTCCTACGGTTCTACCCAATGTGGATAAGGCTATCTATCTCGATTCGGATCTGATTGTCAGAACAGATATAGCTAAATTGTATGAAATAGACATATCGGATTACTATTTTGCGGCTGTTGAAGATGCAGGTTGGCGATATCATTCTAAACGTATGTATGGAAAAGAAACTTCATATTATAATAGTGGGGTATTGTTGATTAACTCAAAAGAATTGCGGCGCGATGAATATCCTGGCAAACTTAAAAAGACAATATTCCAAAATAAGACAAAATACGAGCTTGGGGATCAGGATGTCCTAAACGATGTTTTTCGTCATAAAATTAAACCACTATCTATTAGTTGGAATTTTCATCACGACAGTTATTTTACTCCTGAAATGTATGTTGGTTATGTTGATTGTGATAAAGATAAGTTTATAACAATTATGAATAATCCTTATATTCGACATTTTACATCTCCACGGAAGCCATGGCTTGTAGGTATAAAACGTAAGTTGAAAAATGAATACTTATTCTACGAAAGATTAACGCCTTTCTATAAAAAATTTTTAAACATCAAAAAAAATATAAGCATGGAGACTGTGTAAGAAAAGTTTTTAGTATATATGATAAACCAGTATACTTAAAAGAATGCCATAAAGATTACAATTTGTATCAGATACTTGGTCTGAAGATACGTCTAAAAATACGAGTACCATAGTTAAATCTAGTTGTTATAAAAAGGTTGGGTGCGTCAGAAATGCATTTAGAAGTTTTTAGATATTCCTTTCTTCCATAAGATAGCAAAAAATATTAGATAGTATTGAGCAATTCAAAAATATTGATTATCGAACAAAGAATGATAGTTAACGAACAAATTGATTATCTGAATAAGAAAATGAGTAATTTAAAAATGTTATCGAGGCGCAGAAGATTTTCAAAAAAACGTTGTATTGGTGCATTTAAGTTCAGAGAGCTTATTCATTTAATCTGTTTTGAACATAACGCAATCCCACCATCTTTCGGACAGTTGATTTCCTATTTAATATAGCGTTGTTTTTCAAATTTAATATACAAAATATTTCTATCCATTCTCGCAATTTTTATTTTTTGACGAATTTTACATATTCATATATTCATTTCAAATACAAACCTTTTTTAAATTCACCATATTTTTAATATTAGCACCCACATTTAAAAACACAAAAAGACGCATTTGTTTTATGAAAATAGTTTGTAATTTAATTGTATAGCAAAAATATCAAAATGTATCGCAAAATTAAGCACATCACTCAAAATTTTCTTGTTATAAAGCCGTCGATGATTTTGGGTTCAAACCACGTGGAAGTTGCGGGGAGGGTATTGCCTGCATCGATTGTTTTGAAAAATTCGGAAATATCGATGCTTGGGACAAATAAAATCACGGAGCCATTGAGATAGAGGTCAAAAATGCGATCTATGTCTTCAAATCTGATATTCCCCGGCAGCGGAAAGACACGATTTTTGTAATCTTGGATGCCGAACGCCCCGCGGATAATATCACTATTCACCACATCGTATATGTTCCTTCCGCTTTGCTTTGGTGCGAGCAAAAATCTTTCTCCGCTTTTGAAAATCGCGATAATCCCGTCTCGCCGGTATTCCAACTTGGGCAACCGCCGCACATCCGCCACTCCAGAAATTTTCGCCACCCAGTTCTGGGCTACGTCGCCTATGACAACCTTGTGGCAACTTTTTAGTATCACTGAACTGGCATCGGTTATTGACACGATGAGTTTTGCTGCAGCACCAGGCATTCCAGATTTAAACACGGCGAAACGGTGATGCCCGTCCGCAATATACAACTTGTCGACTTTCCCCAAACTACTTCGGATACTTTCCACACTTTCCATCTTGTTGACGTGCCACAACTCATAGCGGGCACCATTGATGAATGCCCCGCTAGTTGGAGGAGCCTGTTGGATATCGCCAACCATCGAAGAAATTAGGCGGCTTCCTTGGTAGAACGTCAAGATTGGATTTGTCTGAAGCCTATATTGAGTGAACATTTTTTTGTAATACTCTAATTTCTCACGATGGATATCCTCATTCACGAGGAACGTCGTGTGTTCGTCGTAGCCAACCTCGCCTATGATAGAGGTAACACTCTTTTCATTGGCGGTTATCCGCAAGACATATAGCCCCGGCTGACTGTCAATTTTTGCAACTCCTCGAGTTATTTGCTCATTCAAAAAAGGTATAACATCACCAGTTTTTTGGATCTTGCTTGTCGTATCGGAATTGTCGAATATCCCGGAATGCGCTGAATTCCAGAATTTTTCACTGAACCGAATAGCCTGGAAAGTCCCTACGCGCATACGCTTCTCCTGTCTTTGTTTAATATGAGGCAGGAAAGAGCGGCATTCATAAGGAGCGATGAGACCGTCCGGAATGGATTTATGATAGGATCGACGGCGATCAGAAAAACAAGGATGGATTCCACGGGTAGGTTCAGTGGGTCGAGTATCATCGAGATCATTCCGATCGCGATAACGCCTGATACTCCGGATGTGGCAAAGCTCGTCATTATCGATCCCAACACGATGAACCCATATTGAAAGAATGAGAGCGGTTCGTTGTATATCGATGCTATGAAAACCGCAACGAATGCGTAATACATAGCATTGCTCACGCGGCACATAGTTATACCCAGAGGAATTGCCAACTCGACGCCGGACTTTGGCAACTTGAGCTTTTCAATCAAAGTCGTGATGAGAAATGGCAGTGTAGCTTGGTTGCTACAAGTTGAGAACGCGACGATGATCGTTTCCTTGAGTGACGCTATGGAGCGAGGCAAACTCAGCGGACTATACGTTGCTATCAGCACAATCGCTATTACAACAAGGAGCAAAAACCCCACGAGTGCACTCACACAAAAATATTGCATAGCGTTGATGTCGTCGAGGTTAATCTTCGCCAGGTTGCTAGATATAAGAAAAAACATCCCCAGGGGTAAAATTTTTGTTGGAAGTTTTAAAATGTTTTTAAATGCCTGCATTGCCACACTAAGTCCTTTGATTGCCATACTTCGCTTTTGTAAAGATGTGTGTGCTATCGCTGTCCCCACCAAAATCGATAACGTCAACACTTGCAAGACGTTTCCATCAGCAAATGCTTTGAACGGATTCTTAGGAAACAGCCCTGCAAAAAAATCCAGCAGCGAAAATTTTTTCAAAGAATCCAGGGGTTCGTATATCGATAATTCTTGGATAGACCTTTGTACATCCTGAAATATCATGTCCGAAATGACCTTCGATTCCATGACTTTTGTCCCCGGCAAAAAAATAACGCTCACGACAAGTCCGACGACTCCGGAAAATACCAACGCACCGAAAAATATCATTATGATTTTTGGCACCGTCATACTATTGAGCTTGCTCGTAAGCATTTGTATGACGCTGCATGTTACGGAAGAAAAAATTATCGGAATAATTGATACCGAAATGAGTGTCAGAAACATATCGCTGAGCGGGATGAACGACATCCCAACGTCTGGAAAACAGACGCCGACGATGACAGCCATGACCGCACAGACAATCGTTGTGTACCCGCTACCCAAGATTTTCGACACGATTGACATACTCACCTCACTTGCTCACCATATGCCGCGTGCCATCCCAATCTTTTGGCGGCGACTTTAAGAATTCACGGCAGCTTTCCACAAGCAAAGTTGTCGCGCTCGCTTTTTCCGGAAACGTCTCGGCAATCTCGCCATACAGTTTCAGGGCTTCTTGGAAATTCTGCGATTGATAAAGTTCGAACGCCTCCTTGGATTTTGAACACAGCTCGAGCACCCCATAATAGGATTCATCGGCATCCCTCATTGAGCAAATCGGCTCATAAACGGTTATGCCGGATTGGCGCCCTTTCACTGCAATTTTGTCGATTGTCCGAAATAATATGCGCCCTCGAGCCACACTCTCGACTGTCTCTGAAGCCAGGATCTTTGTGCCATAAAATTTGTTTGCCCCCTCCAAGCGAGAAGCTATATTCACGCAATCTCCAATAGCCGTGAAATTCATACGATCTTGCGAGCCTATATTTCCGACAATGGCAGAACCCGAATGAAGACCTATCCTCGTTGGCAGAGGAGGTTTCCCAAGTGGCGCCCACTTTTCTTTCAGCTGCTCCAATATCTTTTGACAATCGAGAGCTGCCTCGCACGCGTCAATAACCTGATTTTCGTCAGAAGTCGGCGCTCCCCATATCGCCATAATTGCATCTCCAATATATTTGTCAATAGTTCCATTGTGTTGCATTATACTTTTTGTCAGTTCATCGAAATATTCAGATAAATGCAAGATAAGATACTCTGCTGGCAATTTTTCTGAAATCGTCGAAAATTTCTCGATGTCCGAGAAAAGCAACGTAATTTCCTTCATGCGCCCACCTAGTTCCGGCATATCTCCATTTCTCAAAAGCTTCCGCACAAGATCCTTTGGCGCGTACTTCGAAAACGTTGAAACGCTCAGCTTCATCGTGTCCATAGCCGTGGACAGTTCTTGTATCTCAGATATGTCCGACTTTGGAAGCGTTGTGTATTGCTCATCCATATTGCCGATGGAATTCGCGGATCTACAAAGCTGCGATATAGGATGCGAAATCCTTCGAGACAGAAGGAAAATCACGCCGCAGGACAGAAGGAAAATGCCCAACGATATGGCAAACATACTTCTTTGCACGTGCTCAAGCTCCCCGGTGAAATCCGATTGAGGCGACACAGCTATTATCGAAAAAGGCACCCTTTGCAACCGCTGAATAGCACCGAAAAACTCCTCGCCATCAACATCAAATGACGCATGATGAGTATCGGCAACAAGCAACTTTTTTGCCGCATTTTGCAGGATCGCATCCTTGCAGCTCGAAACCTTTTGCAAAAGAATTTCTTTATTCGTTTGCTCCATAAAATCGTCAAGACCTTTTGTCGACGCAATAATCTCGCTTTTGTCATTTATGAGATACGCTTCAGAATGTTCGCTAGTTTTCACGTTTTCCAAAAGCCCCTGGAAATCCTTTAGTGCAAAATCAACTGCAACAACGCCTTGCACTGCGTCGCCACTTTGCCCCAGAATCGGGCTTGAGATAGTGAGCCCAGGCAGTTTGCTCGTCTTGAATATATAGACATCGCTCCAGGTTACTCCTCGATTTAGTCCCGCTTTGACATACCAGTCTCGCTCGCGCGGGTCGTACCTTGCACTCGGCAAAAATTCCTTTGTAATCAGAGTGAAATCATCATTCAGGTATTCCCAGCTTTCCTCCAATTCTCCGGATTTGGAAAACGTGAATTTTCGTATAGCATTCTTTGCATAACTCGGCAGTGGGGTTTCCGCCGCTGCCTGAAAATGCGTCATCTCCTCTGTCGTTCGGACTTGCAAATACGTCCCATCCTTGAGCGCGACATAGAAACTCTTTGTGAATGGCGTCTTCTTCAGCCCCTCTTTGAACAGACCCTCAAAATCTGAGAAATTTAACTCCCCGGTATCATGATCCAAGACTGTATGCTTTGATAGTACGTTTATAAGTAGTTCGACCTGTTTGAAATAAGAATCCAACCACTTGGAAGCCATTGTCGAAACTTTTTTGGAATAGTAATCTTTTTCAAATTTCAGAATGAGTTCTTTATTTGCGTACGATGAATAGAAGATCTCGCACGTAACGCTCAGCCCCATCAAAGCCGTAAATGCGGCGAGAATATAAAATTTCAACTTCCTTTTCACCCAAAATTTCATATTTTTTGCTCCTCGTACAGCTTTTGATACAGTTTCTGCAACTCTTCCACCGTCAAAATTTCATAGTTATTTTTCAGAAAATTATTGATAAACAAGACAAACGCAGGCGAATTTATATTCGTTACAGCCGATATGATGTCTTTCTCCCCTTTCAACACGAGCGGAACGAAATGCATCGATATTTGCGGACGATCTGCCAGAAGCTTTCCCATTCTCAGACTACTTCTGAAAATGCTCACAACTTTTCCTTCCTCCAGCTTCTTGACCGCCCCTTCCATCCAGTCCGTTTCCGCATGTATTTTGGCTTTTGGAAATAGCTTTTTCGCGAAACGCTCATAGCTTGTCCCTTTCATAACAGCTATATTTACGTCTTTACGATCAAGCAGTCGTTCCAAGCTGGCGCCAGGCTTTTTTGTCAAAGCGACACGGTTTACAAGCAACACCTTTTGCAAAACGACATATGGCTCCGTAAACAGCACCTTCTTTGCTCGCTCATCGGTATATGACAGATCGGCAAGTCCCAAATCTCCCTCGCCTCGATTGACCGCGTCGACCACATCATCATTCGTCTCATAAACCATCCTGTATAAAACCTTGACGCCAAGAACTTTTCCCAACTCACTCGCAACCCGCACATCTTCACCCGCATAACCATTCGAAGTTTTAACTTGGTAGACTGCATTTTGATCGTTCTTCAAAGCGCACACCACAAGCTTCCCCCTCCTCAATATGTCCGAAAGATCGCCAGGATGCTCCAATTTTTTCGTATCATTCCTTTTGGTTTCGTAGATCAAATTGTCATACGGCTGAACCGAGCTAACTCGAGTAGTCGCCGGATTATTCGATGAGGAAATGGCGTTATCTTTGTAATTTTGCGAATAAATCCAAAAACAACCTATGGCGGAAAAAATGACAAAAACAACCATCGACAAGATTTTGTTTTGCATTTCTAGCCCTCCATAATCCATTTCCTCAAAAATCAGCATACTAATAAAAAGTTAATTTTTCGTTAATGCAGCCGTGTTTTTTGATGTCATACATATATTCATGTGATGTTAATTTTGAAACCTGTTAACAATTTTTTAACAATTTATTGATAGGATGAAAGCGGATGGAAAGATTTGTGAGAGGTCTTGAAAGACGAAATGACGAAGTTTTGGAGGATATTTTGCGTCTTTCTTTGCTTTGGTTTTTCAGCTTTTGCTGGAGAAGTCGACGTCAGCAAGGGCTTGGCGCTGAAGGATGAAATTTCAAAACTACAGTCTATACTCGAGAAACTTTCCGTCCCTGAAAATGCGCCAAAAGAAAAAGATGCTTTAGATGTTAAGGATGAAAACTTCAAGATAATTGCAAAAACAACTGACCAATTACGCAAAATTTTCGATGATAATATGGCTACGCTTTCTGAGAGACCTGGTTCCGAATTTGGTGAGATTTTGGAAATGTCGAAAGAGCAGGTTTTGAGCTATCGGGGCTTGTTGACCAATGGGGATATCGTTGATGCGGTAGCCGATGCAATTGGTGATGCCGCGAAATCATATGACGAATTTTTCGAAAATATGTTTGAAATGGTGATGCTTCTCAAGATCGCCAATAGCTCGCTCGATACGGTAGATATCCTGACACATATGCCGCATCATATTGTGATTAAGCAGGCTGAGAGTGAGCAGATTTTGAAAAAATCGTTGAGGCATTTAACAACGTACTCCACCGAGTCGGCAAAAAAAATGTTGAACAACTTCATTTCGACGACAACAAAATCCTCATTTGAAAATATCGCAAATGTTCCGAGTTTTCTGATCTTTAATATGTTGAATTGCTTCACAAAATTAGCATCGCAAAAAAGCGATACCTTAAAAAATATCAGTGGTTCGTTTTTTAGAAACTCAAAAACTTTATCATTTAACTTTGAAAAATTTATAGATTATCTGACCGAAACTGAAAAATCCGAAGAAACACCTCCGAATAAAAAGACGTACCTAGCAATGGCGAAGAAATCTATCGAAAAATTTCTAAACCGTATAAACAAAATGGCAAATGCCTGGGAAAAATACACCGGAGAAATTGAGACGCTAAGCCGACAAGTTTTTCAGGTGATACAAAAGTGTTTGGAGGAGAAAAAAGATTTCAAAATTCTTGATGCGATACCAAAGTAACCTTTTCTGTCGAAGTTAACGGAAAATTAACCTATGTTTAATAAACTGGCATAGCAGAGCTTGCTGTCGCAAAATTATGCAAAAATTCATATTTTTTACATTTGTTTTGCTTTTTTCAAACATAGCAAACGCCGATGATTTTCAAATTGATGACGTAAAAATCAGTTGTGATTGCGAGCAAAACGGATGGACGATAGAAAAAATCGACAAACAAATCATTCAGGAAATTTTCAAAAATGCGAGAAATGGTGCCCTCGGGGAGACTCGAACTCCCATGTCCCAAAGAACGGCAGATTTTGAGTCTGCTGCGTCTACCAGTTCCGCCACAAGGGCAACGCCTTCATTCTAACAGATGAAACAAAAATCGTAAACTCTGGAAAAAATTGCCCCCAACTCAGGAAAGGTAAAGGCTCTTGGTTAGCATATCCGCAAAACAAGAGGGATAGCAATCGCCGTATAGCTTGTATTCTTGTTAGTTTTTTGCAATTTTATGACATGTTTAAAGTTGACTTTTAATTCACGCACATAAAAATTTTTCAGTACATTCAGCGCCCCCAAATGCCGATGTTTCACAGATTTTCTAACTATCATTTTTTAGATAATAGCTAACCCTCAATAAAAATTGCCAAAAACATAATCAAAGTAATATAAAAACACATACACCCCTTACCTGATGCTAAAAAAATGAAATTGAAAAATCTATAAAATATCGACATTTGATTTTTTACCCTACTGAAAAACTCTTATACATATGAATTAAGCATCATTTTTGAAAACAACGCCATTCCATTTTATTATACTTTTCTGTTTTATTGTTTTTTTGGACATTACAGATATGTCAATCAGACATCTATACGCTCTTTTTCACTAATGTTCGTCAACCCTAGAAATTCAACGCCTCCCATGCCCCCCACCAGGGGCGACATAATGAATAAGTCTATAAGAAAAAATTGTTCGTACTTGAGATATTATAGGCCGTCTATGCGATCTCGGTGAGGGGCAGCATAAAACTAACAAAAGCCCAAAATTATTCTAATTTAATTCATCAATTTCCATACACGAGCATTTCATCACTTTTATTTTTAGAACACGAATTGAATAAAAACTCATTTTTAGACAAGAGCTTTACTGTATGCCAAAAAAAATATATAATGTATATAGTATAAAGTATTGCATGGTAATTTGCGCAGAACATAGATGTGGGATGCTGTATGAAAGACGTATGAAAACAATAAAGAAAATGTGTTCTACCAACCATGCAGACGTAGATAAGCGGAAATGTGAGCCCTGGACACACATATGCTAGCTTCAATACTCCCGTATCTCGCAGTATTAAAAGTTATGCTATATAAAAAGAAAAATGAAAATAACAGTATGTCGATTGAAGGATTACACGAGCTAAGTGGGAAATATTGAGACTAACGCCTGTGGACAAAGAAGTATTTCATAACAACATCTGAATAAATGGATAACCCACCGGCTGGAAGCCGGTAGTTCTAGCTCACGCTTGAAAAGCGGATTAAGAGAGTG
>JAFUUW010000033.1 GCA_017471265.1 Alphaproteobacteria bacterium | reverse complement strand
CAATGTTGAGGCGCCGGGGAAGTACTGCCTTCCGGCTGGGCTCCTTTATGACATAACGCGAAAGCTGAGTTCTGATGCAGATATCGTTTTCGAGCACTCAAGTGAGGCGAACGCAATTCAAATGATGAGCAACCGTGCCTCTTTCTCTATACATTATATGGAGTGCGATGGTTTCCCACCGATTGCCAATACGGATTATACGGTCAATTTTTCGATGAGTACGAAGCTGTTCAAAAAGGCTGTGAACGTTGCTAAGGTCGCTATGCTGCAGGACAATTCCCGCTTCCACCTGAACGGCATACATATGCATTACGAAGACTGCGCCGGTGCACCAAAGGTACGTTTCGTTGCTACAGACCTTTATAGAATTTCCTGCGTAAGTTCCGATGCTCCAAGCGAAGTTCAGAAGATGAACCCGATAATAGTTTCAAAGCGGACGGTTGCCGAGATATTGAAACTGGTTGATGGTAGTCCTGACGAAGAGACGAAAATCTCGATTTCGGAAAACCGTATCTCGTTTGCACTCAACTCCGAGAATGGTATAAAGACCGAGTTTAGCTCTCGCCTGATAAATGGGACGTTTCCTGAATACAAGGCGGCACTTGAGGTATCGAACGACAAGGTCTTGCTCGTCAATACGTCGGACTTCATCTCCGCGCTTGATCGTGTTAGCACGGTTGTTGTGGATACGACGTGCTCGATCAAGCTTCACATATCGCAAGACAAGCTGCGCCTGAGCGGGGTTAGCCGCGAGCTTGGAAGCGCTGAGGAAGAAATCGACGCTTCGTTTAGCTCTCTTGAGCCTCTCGATATTTGTTTCAATAGTCGGTACCTCCTGGAAGTTTTGCGCGAGATTGAAACGCCTGAGGTGAAGCTGCTGCTGGCTGAAAGCAACTCGTCTGCAATAATCAAACCAACTGACACGGATGCTGTTCCAGATGTCGATATGGTTTTCGCTGTTATGCCTATAGAAATTGTGAAAAGCTAGTTTACTGGAGCCGGAGGGCAGGGATACATTCACCGCCCTGTCTCTCTCTTCTCATACGGACGCTGTGATGGTGGGGGGAAAATTGCGGACATTGCGGGGGAAAAATTCTTGGCTGGTGTGTTCAAAATGCGATGTCTCCTGAAGCTAAAAAGCTGAAAACGGAAGTCGGCGGTAAAACACGTCGCGCTCCCTCCCTCTTCTCATACACCACTTTTTGTGGGCGTGGGATAACTCTTCGTTTTTTGTGGAGGAAGGTAAAATAGGAAAGTGTGAAGTTACTGCAGTTGTGAAAATAAAGATTTTTTGTTTAATGTATCTGCAAAATAAAATGGGTGAGGAATTGTATTCTTGGCGTTTTTTAGCAACGGTGCTGCTAGCTTTGGAGTTGCTTTTCCATTAACCAAGAAAACCTTACTAAACCGCGAGAGCGTTTGAGGGGATAGCGCTGCAGTCATAGGTCTTGTACAGCCTTACGCCTCGTCCCAGCAAAGGGGATGACCTTGCCGTTCACCCTAGACTAATCCAAATAGAAATGCGGAAAAGTCTTTGAAAAAGTGCATTTATGTCCGAAGGATGCCAGTTTGAAGTCGTGTTATAGCTTCTTTTTATTTGTAAACCTCAGAATTTCTGCCAGAGTACCCCCGTTGCCTCCAGGGGATGGGTATCAACCTGAAGTCTGCCCCTTGCGTCGTGCGGCAGCATTTCGGGGAGAGGGAAGGTACGTGAGGTTTCGCATCTGTTTTTGGATCTAAAAGTATTTTGCTAATGTAGAATGGAAAAACTGGTGCAATATCGGAATTGGAGAAGGCTCGATTATGTTAAAAAGATTTTTAACCCTTTGAAAGTGCGGTGTAATTATGGAAAATTTAGTAAAGTACAGAATGCATTATAATGTATTTTTTATATAAGCAAATAGCCATTTTTATTTATAAGTTTCGTAATTTCTGCCAGAGCACCCCCGTTGCCTCCAGGATATGGGTATCAACCTGGAGGCTCCTCCTTGCGTCGTGCGGCAGCATTTCGGGAAGGGGATGGCGTGGTAAGGTTTGTGCTTGTTATTGTTTTTTTCCAAAAGGGACGAGAAAAAGTACCTGATTTGCCGAGCGGCAGTCAAGCCTGCAGGGCGTAGCCCAAAAAGCGAGCCGTAAGGCGTAGCGTGGCTTGACGGCTGAGCGACAGGCAAATCAGTATAATGCGTCCCGCCTTTTTGGAAAAATAACAATTGGTTATCTAGCGTCCGCGAAAACGTCTTTCCATTTCCACATATAGGCTGTTACGTTCACAGATTATTCACCGTAGCTGGTGCACGGCGGGGACATTCCCTTTGCTGGGACGAGGCCAAGAGCTATGACTGCAGCAGCTATCCCATCAGACGCTCTCGCGATTTAGCGAGGTTTTCTTGGTCAAGGAGAGCGTTATCCCAAAGCTAATTGCGGTTGCAAGCATAGAGCATCCGCCGTAGCTTATGAACGGTAGGGTCATCCCCTTCGTTGGTATGAGATTTAAGGCTGTACAGACGTTGATGAGCACCTGCAGGGCTATTTGAAAGAGTACGCCAAAAACTGCAGAAAAACTGAAGATGCTCGAGGATTGCATAATTTTCGAAATCGCCTTTGCTATGAATATGATGAATAGCGTAATCACCAGTAGGCAAGCTATGAAGCCGAACTCTTCGCCTATGACGGAAAAGACGAAGTCGGAATGTGCATCTGGGACGACGTTCTTGACGATGCCTTCCCCTGGCCCTTTTCCAAAAAAACCACCGTTTTTGAATGCTTCGAGAGATTTATGTACCTGGAACAGGTCGGCGTCCTCTCCTGGGGCAAGGAAGCGGTCTATTCTGTCGGCAAAGTGAGGTAGGGTGAAATAAAGTCCCAGCATAGCGCAGATTGCCAAGGCGACAAAGGCGAATATCATAAATATAGATAAACCGGAGATAAACAGCTGCGCAAACCACGTCCCTACGATGACCACGGTCATGCCGACGTCTGGCTGAAGCAACAGGAGGGGGATGACGAGGGTGATGCTCGCAATGGAAAGTACGATGCCGGGAAATCTGCGATCTCGATACTGCTCCGAAAGGAGCCAGGCAGTTATGATAGTTATGACGGGCTTGAGGAATTCTGATGGCTGGAATGAAAAGCCGAATATGTTGAGCCAGCGGCGGGCTCCTTTTATTTCTGTGCCAAAGAATATCGTACCCACGACGAATGCTATGCAGAGGACGTACCCCAGTACGGACAACAGTCGTATATGTCGGGCTTGGAGAAATGACACAAACACAACGATAATTCCAGCAATAGGCGCGATGATGACGTGCTGCTTGACAAAGTGAAATGGGGTGAAGCCCAGTTTCATAGCGACAGCTGGGGTCGATGCAATACTTACCCAAATCCCTATAGCGAGTATGGCAAATATCGTGAAGAGCAGGGTATGGTCGACTGAAGCAAACCAACGCCTGAACAATTTCGCAAATTCAGATTGCATCAGTCCAGTTCCCCGACCATTCTCACAAATTCGTTGCCCCGTTCTTCGAAATTCGCAAATTGGTCGAAACTCGCACACATCGGAGAAAGGAGGACGACTGAGACGTCGTTGCTTCGAGCTACATCTCGGAAAGCTAAGTGAAGCGCCTTTGCCATAGTTTCACATCGTACGGTCCGCTTAAGCCCGGCAAACGCTGTCTCGAATTCGTCCATCGCCTCCCCGAAAAGGTATATGCACTGCACCTCAGGTAAGTACTCCCCGACATAAGGTAATGGGTCGGTTTTCTTGCTTCTTCCTCCGACAAGCCAGTATATCTTGTGCCCCACAAATGTCGCCAAAGCTTTTGCTGCAGAGCCCGGGTTTGTTGCCTTGCTGTCATTTACGAAGGTAACATTGCCAATTTTTCGAACGATATTTATGCGGTGAGGCAGAGGCGTGAAGCTTCGTATACCCTGCGCGATCTCTTGAGGAGGAATGCCAAGCTGCCTGCACACAGCATACGCAAACGCTATATTCTGTTGGTTATGCTTTCCCGGCAGATTGTCAATGCCGGAAAGATCCACGCAAACCCTATTCTCGGACTTGTCAAATATGGCATTCTCGCAGATATACACATCCGCATCTTCTCGGCAATCTGTGGAAATCGAGATTACCCCATCTTTGTCGGCATACTTAGGGGCGGTCTCAATATCTTCGAGAGATATAAGGCGCATTTTTGCATTATCAAGCGCGAGATGCTTTGCTGCTACATAATTCTCGAAGCCTCCGTGGAAGCCAAGATGATCCGGTTCTATATTCAAGATACCTGCCATTTCGAAGGATAGGTATTTCGAGCTAGCCAATTCGTACGACGACATTTCAAGGACATACCAATCGGATTTTGGTAACTCGAAGTACGGAATCCCGATATTCCCGCCCATTTCAACCGACAAACCGGCATGCTTCAGAATGTGATAAATCAACGCGGTGGTCGTGGACTTTCCATTCGTACCTGTTATGGCGATTATCTTTGCACTGGGATTGGTCAGTTTGAAGAGATCGAATGTTGAAATGACGGGTATACCGCGCGCGTTCGCCTGCTTTATCACGTCGTGGCAATTATGCGGCATAACGGGGACGGACGGACTTTTTATGACGAGTTCGATATTGTCCCAGGGGATTTGCCGCACACCGCCTGGAATGTCTAGCGCCCCGTCGTCGTACACGGAAACATTAACGTCGTGCTTACGCAGGAACGTACAGGCAGATTTTCCGGAAACGCCATATCCGACAATCAACGCATTTCGCAAAGAGCCGACGTCAAGCACTGAACGACACGACCATACTGAAACCCCTGCAGATTTTACCGCTGAACCTGCAAAGGCTCAAGCATCGCCTGTGAAGGAGCCCCCCGGTCTGACGGCGTAAATACGAGGGAAGTCGGGGGTATCGGGGAGAGCGTGCAGTGCATGTGTTATAGGTAGTAAATTTATGGATACAAGGCGTGTTTTTAGAAAGCTTCAGCTCTACACAAGATTAGGAGATGTATTAGAATAATTTGATGAAAGTTGTAGATGCGAAAATTCGGGCTGAGACTGACGAAGACATAGGTGATGGGTATTCTTTGACATTAGGTGGATGAGCTGGGGAGGCGAAAAATAATTTTAAAATAGTTGTTTTCGTAGATATCTACTATAACGTATAATTAAATAATTTAAAAATTCATCTTGCTTGAAAAGCAAGGGTTGTTTATTGGCGAAAATATATCCATCAAAGCTCCCACTTGCCTTGCTCCCCTCAACGGCTGTGCCCGCAGATGTGGGGGAAAGGGGATGCTATGTTCGCTCGATCATTTTGAGACCGAGTAGGAGAGTGGTCAGTGGTATTACGAAAGGGGCTACGGCAAAAGGCAAAATGCCACTTTCGCCAAAAGCCGTCATAACGTTGTTGAAGAAATGGATTGGGAAGGCAAGTACCAGCAGGAAGGCTACTCGCAGCATATACTTTCTTGTATTTCTTGCGTTATAGTTCACGCAAAACGCGGTTGCCAGTACCAAGAATGCAAACATCTGCACGATGGATGAGAGGCGAGAAAACCAGTGGATTTTGTATTTCATGCTAGACAGACCGACTTTATCCAGCATGGCGACGTATTTGCTTATGCTCCAAAACGAGACACTGTTCGGGTTCGCAATCATTTTGTTTATGTTCGAGAACGACAGCTTCGTCGGTAACTCCAGTGTCTCGCATTCGCTCTTTGCTCCGTCTGTTGTTACGATAGAGCAATTCTGGAGCTTCCAAAATCCCGCTGATATATGTGCGGTTGTCGCGTGAATTGAGCGTTGCAACTCGCCATTTTCGGCAATCTCAAAAATTCTGACATTGGAGAGCTCAGCTTCGTGCCGCTTGAATGTTTCTGCAGAAACTATGTACGCTGTTTTGTCAAAAACATCTCGCATCCAAACGCCAGAGTTCGTTATCGTCAGGCTACTGCCAGCATCTTCTGCACTTTGCTTCAGTTGAGTATCCAGAATTTTCACCTTGTTGGATGACATAGCAGATAGTCCATCGAGTACTGTTATATAGAGGCCGCTTACGAGCGCCGTAGCGACGAAGAGCGACTTCAGCAGACCTTGGGTGGAAACGCCAACGACTTTGATTACTGTCAGTTCGAGTTTGTTATGCATCATTGTGAAAAATACGATGGAGGCAAGGAGCGATAAAAAGGAAAAAAACGAATATACGGTAACGGTGGCGCGTAGAACGGTGAGTTTGAAAATCTGCAGAAAAGATACGTCAACTCCATTTGCGAAGTATCGCCGTACGACTTCCATTGTCTCTAGTATGGAGATTATCACGAAGAAGCATAGGAAAACTAAGAAGAAACTTTTTAAGAAATTGCCAGCAATATACCGTGAAAGTATGTCGAAAACTTTTATATGTGAACTGTTGCTTTCTGCAGTTTTCAAAATTCCCTCCGCAAGAAAATTGCGAAAAGCGCAACGACGACAAGACCGGCTGCGGCGTAGTTGTATGGTATCAATCCTGTATTTTTCATCGAAGTGTTAATCAAAATCACGACGAAGGCTTGACAGGTACCCCCAAGAAGAAATGCACTCAGAGCCTCTCTGCGACCACGTCCACGCCCTCTTGCCACGATAAGAAATAGCGCTGCGATAAGTGCATTGAACACGGGGGTAATGGATGAAATTATCCTCGCGTGGTACTCCGCAATGTATTTTTGCTTGATCTGAATATCAGTTGTACTATTAGCTTGCTCCAGCAGCTCCTCCTGCGTTTTTGCATTGGATTTTTGTGAGCGGTTATAGAAGCGCTTGAAGAATGGCGTTATGTCGTACGTTAGACTTTCGAATTTCAATGTCGAGATTGCCTCGTGTGATTTGCTAAGTTCCTGCCTACAGCCATTCTCAAACAATATAGATACATTGCCATTTTCTGCAATGTATTCTCCCTTCTTCGCGGTGATTATGTTCGTGTGCTTTTTGGATACCGCGATTTCGGGGATATACGAAACGAAGATATCGCGTAATTCCCGTCCGGTGCGTTCGCCCACGTATATGACAGAATCTCCCACAACGTTGAACGTACGAGGTTTCAGGAAACTTACTGATATTTGGTTTTTCACCTGGTTCATCAGGTCGACAAAAATTTTATACGCCTGTGGAGAAGTCGTTGTTTGGCGATACAGTACTACCGCGGATATGCAACAGCCCAGCATCAAGAGAGGAGCGAAAAGCGAAATAGGTCGTTTCCCCAACGTCAACATAACTATTATTTCCTTGTCAGTCTGCATTGAGTGAAGTGTGATAATCGAGGCAATCAGAAAGCACAAAGGCAGTGTTATTGCAAAGACGCCAGGCAGGACGCACAAAACCAGTTTGAAAAAGCTGGAAAATGATACGTTGTCGGAAGTGATAAGTTCGATATAACGCACTGACATCGTTATCCAAACCATCGCAACAACAACCGGCGTAACTGCAAAAAACGAGAAGAGCAGTCGCCGGAAGATATAGCGAAACGTTATAGATGGAGTGATGCGGAAGCTAAACATTACACTTCGGCTGTGCCTTCAGACACAGTTCCGGTGTCAATGTCCGCATCAGAATCCGTTTCTTCGACAACAGAAGCGGATGTAATCACTTCCCCTTCAGATAATTTGAAGAGAATGACCCCCTGGGATATACGTGCTGTCGTCCTCACAGCTTCGACGGAACAACGCATAATCTGCCCGGTGTTTGTAACCATCATAATCTGATCGTCATAATTGACAGGGAAGGACGCCACAACCTTGCCATTTCGCTCAGTTACGGCAATGTTCAGGAAGCCATTTACACCGCGACTATACGACTTGTATGCATAGGCGGAAGATATTTTACCGAACCCTTTTTCCGTAACTGTCAGGATAAACTCCTCGGCTCTTGCAAGTGTTGTCATCCTATCTTCGACAATGCCACCTTCCGACAGTTTGCCTTTCCTCACCAATTTTCGAAGGTTGCCGGAATTTTTCAGGTACTCGTCGCGTTCCTCAGTGCTGTTGATATTCCAGCCGTTGAGGACAGCCATCGATATGACTTCATCATCCGGTTTCAACTTCATACCACGCACACCATTTGACAGCCGACTAGCGAGAACGCGAACCTGGCTTGCGGCAAATCTCGCACACATACCATTTTTGGTGCAGAGCAATATGTCGTTATCGTCAGAGCATGGCAAAACGTCGATGAGCTTCTCTCCATCCTCCAGCTTCATTGCCCATTTTCCGGAAGACGGAATTCTCGCGAAGGTATCGATGCTATTACGTCTGATATTTCCAAACGATGTCGCGAATACCAAGCCCTTTCCGGACAAATCACCATCTCGCTTAATAATCCGGATGGTCGATATAGTTTCATTATCTCCGACCGGCAATAGGTTGATCAGCGCTCGTCCTTTGGAAGTTGGAGAGCCAATAGGCAACCTGTGCACCCGCATACGGTACACCCGACCAATGGACGTGAAGAACAAAACGTCATCGTGCGTATTCGCTATCATAACTTTGCTGACTATATCTTCTTCTTTTGTATCCATACCATTTCGTCCGCGTCCACCTCGCTTCTGTGCACGATAA
This sequence comes from Alphaproteobacteria bacterium, assembly GCA_017471265.1. GTDB lineage: Bacteria > Pseudomonadota > Alphaproteobacteria > RUG11792 > RUG11792 > RGIG4847. The sequence goes on along the minus strand of JAFUUW010000033.1, from coordinate 4,685 downwards.
CTGGATAGAGGGACACGCTTTATGTATCCGCCGAGGGTATATGTCAGCACCATATCCTCTCTCTGGATCAAGTCTTCATCTGACACGCTCTCAAACGCCTGGTCAATCTGAGTAAGGCGCGGTGTTCCGAAACGTTCCTTTACCTCAAGCATCTCAGACTTGACAATCTCAATAACTCGCTTTTTTGAGCCCAAAATTGACAACAACTCCCGGATTTGGTCGGCAACTTCACTCAATTCACTTTGGACTTTCTCTCGCTCAAGACCAGTTAACTTGTGGAGCCGCAAGTCCAAAATAGCGTTTGCCTGCTCTTCGGTCAGCTTATACGTCTTCGCATTATCGGCGTACCCGTCTACCAGCTCGAGCATAGAACGTATATTCTCCGCATTGAACTCCTCGCTCATCAGGTTGAGCTTTGCTTCATTGCGATCTGAAGCAGAACGTATGATATAGATGACCCGATCGATATTCGCGATAGCTAGACCAAATCCCAACAAAACGTGTGCCTTATCTCGGCACTTCTTGAGGTTAAACTTGCTCCGTCTCACAACAACTTCACGTCGGAAATCGACGAAGTTGTCTATAATTCCGCGCAGCGACAGCCGAAGAGGACGATTTTTGACGAGCGCCAGCATATTGTATCCAAGGCTCGTCTGCAGAGGGGTAAGCTTGAACAGCTGGTTCAGTATAACCTCACCTGATATATCCTTCTTCAATTCAATTACGATACGGACACCGTCTTTGTTCGACTCATCTCGTATATCGCTTATACCCTCAACAGTTTTCTCCTTGACGAGCTCAGCTATCTTTTCAACGAGTTTCGCTTTGTTGACCTGGTACGGTATCTCGTGAACAATGATGGTGTCCCTGTCGTTATGCCCTTTGACGATACTGGTTTTCGCTCGGACAATGACCGACCCACGTCCCGTATCAAATGCGCTCTTGATGCCGCCATTTCCCATCACTATTCCACCGGTTGGAAAGTCAGGCCCTGGGATATAATCGCGCATCAATTCGTCGGTTGTTATATCTGGGTTATCAATAACAGCGCAGCAGGCATCGATAACTTCGCCTAGGTTGTGAGTTGGAATATACGTCGCCATACCAACCGCAATTCCATTTGCGCCATTCACCAGAAGGTTTGGAAACTTAGCCGGCAAAACGGACGGCTCCATAATTGTACCGTCATAGTTTGGGCAGAAGTTAACAGTATCGTCGTCGATGTCAGCAACGAGCTCGTGCGCAATCTGTGCCATTCGCGCTTCGGTATAACGCGGAGCAGCGGCGGAGTCTCCATCCATCGAACCAAAGTTCCCCTGCCCATCAACGAGCGGTGCGCGCAGGCTGAAATCTTGAGCTAAGCGCACCATAGTCTCATAAATCGCCGCATCACCGTGAGGGTGGTATTTTCCCATAACCTCACCGACTACCCTGGCGGATTTCCGGTATGGTTTGTTGTAGTGATTGCCTGTCTCATTCATCGCGTGAATTATTCGGCGGTGAACCGGCTTCAACCCATCGCGAACATCCGGAATAGCACGCGAAACGATAACGCTCATCGCGTAGTCTAAGTATGAGTTCTGTACCTCTTCTTCAATCGGAACAACGACGACGTCGTTTCGGCTATCACTCATTGTTTTTTAATCCGGAAAATCACAACGTGTCCACATTATAACACATTCTGAAGCATTTTCTCAAAAGCCTCATCACGTCAGCTTATAAAAAATTCATTAAATTATAGGGATTGTTGGGGGTAACAATGTGAGCAGACCCTGCGCTGGGGCAGATGTTATGCGAGCGGCAAGGGGGGACATAGTATCATCTGTGATTAAGTGGATGATAGTCTATGGGCGGCGTTTTGTTAGTACGGTCATCTCGGGGATAGGAGCGTCAGGTTATCATAGAGATAGCCACGTTTTACGGAGGTTGTTGAAATGTGGCTTCTCATGATTGGGGCGTGGCTACTTCCTTGACTTTATTTTGTCATTTTGGAACTCGTTCAAAGGTAATACAGAGACTCCCTCGATTAAAAAGAAAGACTGGAATGCCGAGGATTAGCGAAACATAATGGGCGGGAAGTGCTCCATAAGCTTATATATTCGTTAGTTTTTTTGCAGTTTATGCCTCAATTCACAGACGTGAAAAAAACTTCAATATAAACAGTACATCTCAAGTACAACTTGTTTTGCTTGTTTTTCCTGGTCTTTATTTTTAAAGTGTCAGTCAACAGCCTGCAAAAAGCAGTATGAATTATTGTTTTTTCCAAAAGGGGCGAAGAAAAATTCCTGATTTGCCGAGCTGCAGTCAAGCCTGTAGGGCGCAGCCCGGAAAGCAAGCCTGTAGGGCGCAGCCCGGAAAGCAAGCCGGTAGGCGCAGCGTGGCTTGACGGCTTAGCGACAAGCAAATCAGTACAATGCGAGCAGCCCTTTGGAAAAAATAATTCCAACATCTTTAGCTTCACATCAATTCCGCAAGTAAGACTAAACCATCAATCTCTTTTCTCAGTGCAACATAACCTCACTGACTTGCAGAGTACCATTTCTAAAACCCCGCTCAGGTACTGACTAACTGCTGTTTATCGCGTGTTTCCTCCCGCATGCTGCAAGAGGTAAAGGCATCGTAATCTCGTTTCACGCGACGATGCGGTTTCACCGATTTGCCGTCACCGCTTTGTCTGAAACTTCAGTAGCGGAGCAAACGGAACCCGCTACAGTCTGTATTGTCTTCCTCCATGTACGTCGCAGAGGTATTGTCATATTCATTTCCTACGGCAACGTAACTCAATCGGCTATTGGCAGATCTATCAAAACCCCATCAATGGAGTGGGTGGGACACGCCACGGTTCCTATTGTCTTCCCTCCCTGTACGCTGTAAAGGTATTGCCACCCCTATTTTCTATGGCGATGCAACTTACGACTTGCAGTTTGCCATCCTTTGTAAACTCGCCTAGGTGTCGGGTAAACTACCGTTGTCCATATTGTATCCCTTCCTGCGCATTGCAGGGATGCCGTAGCCTACACTTCCCGCTGCGATGTGGATTCACAGTCTGTCGTCTCTCCAAAGTCAAGATGGAGAGTGGGGAATGCTATCATCCACACGGCATCCCTTCCCGTGTATTGCAGAGGCACCACCACTCTCATTTCTCGCCGTAATGCAGTAGCACCCTCACCAGCTCGTAGCCACCGTTTCTTCTTAAAATTTCGTTGAAGCGCCGAGGAGGAAGCGTTGCTGTTCGTCGTACTTCTCTTTCCGCACCGGTATAGCGTAAGTGAGAGACAGTGGACCAAAAGGAGTTATAAGTGATATACCGAAGCCGACAGATTGGCGGAATTTCTTGTTATCCAAAATTTTGTGTCCCTTCACGGAGCTGTCATATGCGTATGAGACTGCATCGTGAGACACTCCTGCTGTATCTACAACAGTGCCACCTGTGCTTTTCAGATACTTCTTCCCCTTGTCTGGAGCATCCCAAAGCATACCGAAATCAGAGAATACGAAGCCGCGGAACTGCAATTCTTCCGGAAGCCCGAGAGGGAAGGTATATTCTACCGTTCCCTTCCAGTATTTCTTTGCACCGATGAAATCTCGTCGGGTGGTTTTCTTGCCATCGATTTCGCGTACTGTCGAGGAGAAAGGTCCCATACCTGACATTTCAAATCCGCGGAAGCTTTCGTTTCCCAGCATAAAGCTGTCTATTATATGAGGATCTCTTCCTCCGATTTTTGACAAAAGACCAGTCGAAACGGATAGCGTCAAGCTGCTTTTTCTGAAGGTCGGAATGTTATAGATCGCGGACAATTCGTTCTTTAAGTGCCGCGCCTTTCCGCCCAATCCGGCGACGCTCGTTGAGAGAGATACGTTGAGCTTGCTCCTGAGACCACGTATGAAGTGCTCTTTATATCCAATTGTGTGGCGCAAAGAGGATATACCGCATTTTCCCTCTTTAGCCTTCTCCGGATTGCTGAAAACCTGCTGACGGATGATAGGCGAGCTTGTCATATCGACACCATCGAATTTTCGACTAGAGGCTTCGTATCCCCAACCTTGGTAAAACTTCGGGCTAAGGTCGTACGAAATACTGCATGTTCCTCCAATTTCTTTGATATTAAATCCGTCAAACAGAGAAGTAACGTATCTGTGCCCTCCGACGGTTCCTTCTATATCTGTATCGAACACGTGAGGTTCGCTAAGCGAAACCTGGACGTTGTTGAGGAAGCGGAATCTCTCTTTGCGAGAAACTTTCTTCAGCTTACCATCAGCTCCGACTTCTCGGCTTTTTCCTGAGGATGTTTTGCTAGATCCGAGGAAAACAGAGAGAGCCTTTCCTGTTCCAAAGAAGTTTTCTTCCTTGTATGACAGCTCGATGCCGGGGCCGTCAGTTGTGGAGTATGCTGCATTGATGGAAGCCTCAGCTGTGCGCGCCTCGGAAACAGTAACTTGGAGAATGCACTTGTCTGGTGAATTTGGATCTGGGATAGTTTGAATATCGACTTTTTCAAAGAAACCAAGTTCACGCAAGCGGTTTTCCGCCATAGTTACAAACGACTGGTTATATACATCGCCTTCTTCAAGCAATATCTCTCGTCGTATGACGTTATCTCGAGTTTTCGTATTTCCATGGATAACAATTTTCGATATGTAAATCCTTTCCCCTTCATCAACGTCATACACGATACTTACCGTCT
>JAFUUW010000032.1 GCA_017471265.1 Alphaproteobacteria bacterium | reverse complement strand
TTTTCATTCGCTTTGAAAATTGTACATTATGTATTTTTGATTTTAAACAGTCATTTACAAAACGTGAGAAAGGTGAAAAACTTCACCTTCGGACGAACACTTTAGTATAATATTATACAGCAGAAGTTCACATAGTATATACGACGTAGAATGCCACGTAATATTTTGCATAAAACACAGATACGGGATATTGTGCGACAATATTATAGATTGTAGAGAGGTATACTCTGCCAACTATGTAAACATAGTGTAAGTCATTCACGTATATATGCTGATATTAGTGCCTCCGTACCTCTCAAAATATATAAAAAAATAGCGGAGAATTCCAGGAATCAAGAAAGCGGTGATGGGGACAACTGTGGAGAAGAAGGTATTTTGTAACAACACCCGGGCATATAGGCACAATAGACGTAAATATATAAATTAACAAAAGGCATATCATAAACGGAATAACTTTGAGATTTTCGAGTTCTAAGAGTTTATTCTTTTAATCCGCTTTCCAGGCACAACTTAGAACCACCGGCTTCTAGTCGGTAGGGCATCTGTTAGGAACTCCATGATTTTACTCTATTTTAAGAATTATGTATTCCGCATTTTCCTTAAATATTTTTAATGCAAGCAAGTGTGGGCGTCAACGAAAACACGCAAACTTTTTTAACAAGACCATTATCATTTTCACATTCCATCCCGATAACAGTCATATTCCTGCTTCAGAATTTGTATGTCTATATGCTGTGTTTTTGTAAAATCCCTTCAGGTATTCGTTGTTGTGGAAAGTGGGACGCATGCAGGATGGATTGCCGGTAAAGCAGGAAAATTTGGCTGTCAAGATAAACTGCTCGGTGATACCTGAAGCTGTCGTCGTGCGAGCTGAGGTAACCGAAGCTGTATCCTCTTTGTTTCGGGCTGATGTATTCCTGCAGACAACAAAAGATGTTGAAGCCGAAAAGGTTATAGGAGCTATTACCACGCTATCCCTTTGCGTTGGCGAAAATCAACGACACTTTTCTGGGATCATTGAACAAATGTCGTTTGAGAATATCCCCAGCCACTTAGCCGAGAAAACGGACAGCATTTTATACTTAAAAATCGTTCCGATTTTTGCAAAAACTCTGTATACCCGAAAGTATCGAGCTTTTCAAAACCAATCCGCAAAGGAAATTATTCAAAAAATTTTGAAAGATGATAATATCGCCAATTCAAAGCTCAGTTTGACGAAGGCAGGGAATAACAAGCGCGTATTTTGTGTTCAGTATGCTGAAAGCGATTTTCATTTCCTCTCGCGCTTGATGGAGGAAGAAGGCATTTTTTATTACTTCACACAGGATGCCGGAAAAGATACGCTGCAGATATCGGACGTTAGCTCTTCTGCAACAAAGTTGAAGACAGAACTGCAGATACGAAAAGTTGCGACAAATGCAACCATTACGCCAGACTCTGCATTCAATGTGTCATTCTCAAATTGCGTTGGAACAAAGAAGGTCGACGCATTCTCATACAACGAGACGAAGGCGGAAGTTATCTCGGGAACTGCATCGGACGATACTGACAAAACAAGAGTAGCTGAGCGGGAGTTTTACGATACCTTGTTTGCCGAAAAAGAAATTGGAAACGGTATAACGAAAACGATACTGGAAGGCGAAAATAGCCTTGCAAGGAAGTTGACAGGAAGTTCGTATTGCCCGGAGCTCAGCGCTGGAGCGTCGTTCAAACTCTCCGGTTCAGAAGCAAAAGCACACAATGGTGATTTTTTTGCGATATCCGTCAAGCATTTCATAAACCAACTTCCGGAAAACAGGGATACGCCTATTTATCACAACCAGTTTGTTGCCATTCCCAGCAACATAGCCTTTCGTCCTGCGCGCGCCCACCTCAAGAACCGTATATATGGGTGCCAGACCGCTACTGTTGTGGGCACATCAGGAGAAGAGATATTCTGCGATGAAGACGCTCGTATAAAGGTTCGTTTCCACTGGGATTCCCAATCAGCACAAGACGAGAACAGTTCATGCTGGATACGCGTCGCACAATCATGGGCAGGCAACAAATTTGGCGCCCTCGTTATACCACGTGTAGGTATGGAGGTTCTCATCGAATTTGTGGATGGGGATCCGGATCAACCTATCGTCGTCGGGTGCCTATACAATGGCGTTAACAAATCGCCGTCGGATTATGCAAAGTCGAAGAACACCGTTTCGACATTTTATACGAATACCTCGAAAGGCAAGGGGTACAACGAATTACGGTTCGATGATAAGGCGGAGAGTGAAGAAATTTTCCTGCATGCCCAAAAGGATATGAACATCATCATCGAGAATAGCGCTTCTGAGACACTGAATGAAGGCTCGAAATCAATAACCCTCGAAAGCAAAAAAGATCCAACCGAACATTCGCTTCTGATAAAGAAGGGAGCAAACAAGGTAATGTTAAATGAGGGGGATTACACAATTGTTTTGGATAAGGGCAACCAAACAATTA
>JAFUUW010000031.1 GCA_017471265.1 Alphaproteobacteria bacterium | reverse complement strand
GAGTTGCATATCATTTTTCTGACTGAATGTGTGATTTCCCAGAGTTATGGCATCGACCCCAACAGCGAAAAGCTGATCGCAGACGGCTTGAGTAATGCCGAAGCCATGGGTAGCATTTTCTCCATTAACGACTATGAAGTCAAAGCCGTTCTTGCTTTTGTTATTTTTGATATAGTCAACAACAGCGGTACGTCCGCTCTTTCCAACAACATCACCGAAAAACGCCAATCTCATCGAAAAATCCTTTCGACATTTTTTTTCTTAACGTCGATATGTGCCGAGCTCTTCAACCTCCTGAAATTTCGTACAAATGACTTCTCCATTCTCTTTTCAGAGGCTATTTCGCGAAGTCGCTCATCGCTTGGAAGTTTTGCGTTCGGCACGCTTTCATCAACCAGCAAAATCACATTCAGGCATTCCTCGTCATCGAGTGCCTGCAAAGCAGCAGCTTTCCCAGAAGCGCGAGCACGATTTACCAATTCCATGTCGTATCCATTCGGTTGATACAACACAGCTTTTTCACACTCCAGGCTGTTTGCATTGCAAAATTCCCTGAACTTCTCAGCAGTATCTATCTCCAACAGCTTCGTCAACCTCTCATTGGTTTTCTCTGCGTCCTGCTGTGTAAAAAAATTGCTACGGTACTGGAAGCGGCATTTCAGCACCTTATAGCTCGCCTCAGAACTACCAGCCTTGCCAGGTTCCGCTTTGTCCAGCAGCAGAACTATCTTGTATCCCGCCTTGGTCTTGATGACGGGGCTACACTCGCCCGGCGACATACGCTGCAATATGTTCAAAACCTCAGGCTCCACGGTACCAGCCTTAGCCCAGCGAAACCCATTACCTTGCCCCGAATAAACTTTTTGCGAAAAATTTTCAGATAAAATCTGAAAATTGAAACCGTTCTTCAGCAATTGCAAAATCTCATTCGCGCTTTTCGCATCTTCTCTAAAAATCTCGGCAATACGATAACGGCGGGAACTCAACAGAGCTAACTCATCATTTCGAGCCTCTTCCAACTCCTCTTTCGAAATCTTTCTATCGTCGGCGTAGGAACGAGCAACAATCTGAAAGATTATGCGAGACTTTATGCTCTCCCGAAAAACGTTCATACTGATGCCGAATTCATCGAATTTTCGATTCAACTCAGTAACAGACATACCGTTGTCTCGAGCCATATCGGCTACCCTGTCATCTATATCTTTGGCGGGAATAGCAACGCCAAACATATCCGCGCACTGCTGTCTCAACTTGTCATCTTCGAGCGACTGCAAGACGGACGGCAACATCATTTTTGCTACAGATTTGTCGTACTGTTTTCCAGAAAAGAAAAATAGAAGCTTAATTGTGTTCAGAACGTCGACGTTTGTTATGTCATCACCGTTGACGGAACTCACAGTAAAAACTTCAGACGCACCGGAATGTCCAGCACCTGCCGCCTTCGATTTCATAGTGTCAATACGATTTAAAGCTGCGAGGACATCGTAGTCTCTGTCAGCCATACTCTTCGGTTGTCTCTTCGTTTTGTATGCAAACGTCTCATCAACCGGCGTACCGACGGTTCGCGGATCAATCTTCGCCCAACAACAGCCAACTGCTATAGAAAGAAAAACAAATGAAAAACAACGCAAAACCAAATCCACCGCAAACACGAAAACTCCCAACCAGCTTCCCTAGTGTATCACAGATTATCCACATCTTCAACTTGGAGAGGGAATGTAAACTCGCTTGGAGATTTGAAGCGGTTTTTGAGAGGCTGCGCTGAGATGCATCCCTGCTTGCAGCGTAATCGTCGGCTATCTGAAGGGAAGATACTTCGAAGTAGATTGGAAAAAATATAAAGTGCTACATTGTAGATTGTGGATTTTGAGGTATTTTTCCTCTTTCACATTTGTAATAAGGTGAGCAAAAAGGGTGATGAAAAAATCGTCTCTCAAAAACAAATTTTTCAATAAATGTATAGATACATATATAAAAAAGATCGTAATTTGGAGGACAGCCAATCTAAAACGCTGTGAAGACGTATGAAACTGTATTTTCGAAGTGCAAAAAGTACGATAAACGGTTTTTGCAGCTCTTCGCGCTCATAGCATCCGCCTTAACTCCCCTTGCCCTTCCGCATCTTCAAATTGAGGGGCAATTTCGAAAAATTCACACAGCCGAAAATGCCCGAAGTGCCCTCCCCTCCTACCACCTTGCCTTCGAGGTGGAGATGATGTATCCTGTAACACGTCGTGATGGGGAGACCTGTTTTGTGTTTTCATCTTGCATTTAGTAGAGGTTTGGTATGGCGATTGATATAAAAAACTTGGCAATTATTGCTCACGTTGATCACGGAAAGACGACGTTGGTTGACGCTCTGTTTAAACAAAGTGGGCTTTTTCGCGACAACCAAACTATCGAAACCTGTGCTATGGACTCGAATGAACTCGAGCGGGAGCGCGGCATAACTATTCTCGCGAAGTGCACGAGCTTTAACTGGAAGGGAACGAAGCTGAATATCGTTGATACTCCAGGACATGCTGATTTCGGTGGGGAAGTTGAGCGTATTCTGAGTATGGTCGACGGTGTCCTGGTTCTTGTCGATGCCGCCGAAGGTCCGATGCCACAGACGAAGTTTGTTTTGTCGAAGGCGCTTGCATTGAACCTAAACCCGATAGTTGTCATAAACAAAATAGACAAATCGGATGCTCGCGTCTCCGAGGTCTTGGATGAAGTTTTCGAGCTCTTCATAGCTCTTGGAGCCAATGATACCCAGCTGGATTTCCCTATCATATACGCCTCTGGGCGAAATGGCTGGGCTGTCAAGAACCTTGAAAATGACGAGCGGAAGGATATGGCTCCGCTGCTGGATACGATTATGGAGCATGTTCCAAACGCTTCGGTTGAGGAGGGCGAATTCCGTATGCTGGTTACTATGCTCGAGTACGACCAGTACCTCGGGCGTATATTGACCGGAAAAATACTGAGCGGTACTGCCAACATCAATGATGCAGTACACGCCTTACGTCCGAGACAAGATGGCGAGATTGAGCGTTCCAGATTGACCAAGCTGCTAGCATTCGAGGGGTTAAAGCGTATACCTATAGATACGGCGCAGGCGGGAGACATAATCGCTATTGCCGGCTTGGAGAAGGCGACCGTTGCCGATACCATAGCTTCGGTTGAAGTAGTCGAACCTCTCAACTCTCTGCCGATCGATCCGCCTACAATCTCGATGACGTTTTCTGTGAATGACTCACCGCTTGCAGGAAAAGAAGGAAAGAATTTGACATCGCGCGTGATTGGCGACAGGTTGTTCAAGGAAGCGGAGGGTAACGTCTCAATAACTGTGAAGAAATCTACTGAAGAAGAATCCTATGAAGTTGCTGGACGTGGAGAGCTTCAACTTGGAATCCTGATCGAGACGATGCGGCGTGAGGGATTTGAGCTTTCTATCGGTCGTCCGAAGGTTCTCTTCCACAAAGATCCCGCCACAGGTGAGACACTCGAGCCTATCGAGGAGTTGTACGTTGATCTGGATGACGAGTTCACAGGTACTGTTGTCGATAAATTGATACAACGTAAGGGAGAGATGGTCGATATGCGTCCATCGGGTGCCGGAAAGACGAGGATTAAGTTTTTGATACCAACTCGGGGGCTTATTGGGTATTACGGCGACTTCTTGACAGATACTCGCGGATCGGGAATTATGAACCGGTCTTTTCATTCGTATGCTCCGCACAAAGGTGCCATCGAGGAGCGAAGTCGCGGTGTGCTTGTCTCCGTCGCAAATGGAAAGGCTGTGCCGTATGCACTCTTCTTCCTGAAGGAGCGTGGCACTCTGTTCGTGCACCCAGGAGACCCCGTCTACGAAGGAATGATTATCGGTGAACATAGTCGAGAGAATGAGCTCGAGGTCAATCCGACGAAGGAAAAACAGTTGTCAAACTGCCGTGCTGCTGGAAAGGATGAAAACATAAAGCTGCCAAATCCGCGTGAAATGAGCCTGGAGCAAGCGATTGCATATATTAAGAATGACGAACGCGTTGAGGTTACGCCGAAGTCAATTCGCCTACGAAAGAAATATCTCGACTCCATAACGCGTAAGAAGATGAGCCGACAACAAGAAAGCCTGTGAAGGACGAAACATCGCTTTTCACAAGCAAACGTGCCGTTCCAGAGAGGTTGTTGGCTTACGGCTGTGGGGTGGAGGCTGACGGTACGTTTCATTGCAAGACTTCGCTACTCGGTGGACGGTTTGTTCTGGAAGTTTGCATAGCGCTCGAGCCAGTTGAGGTTTCTACGAGGCTTACCGATGTGGAGAGTGGTTGCGGATATGTCCTCCATAATGTTCCTGGTGCTGAAGGGGAGTTTGTTGGTGCAGTACGCCAGGCGTATTATGCAGCATTGGCGGACATACGCGATAAGTGCTTTATCGATGATGTGTTCAAAAGTTCCGATGCAAGGGCGGTCATCAAGTACGCCTCTGAGCGGTATGGAGACAAGCTTGAGTTCTTGTGGAAGAAACTCCCTATCGCTGCCGTGTTACGTCGAAAAGATAGCCACAAGTGGTACGCCATTATAATGGTTGTGAAGCGCTGCAAAGTGGGGCGTGTCGGAGAGGAGATGATTGAGATAATCGATCTTCGAATGCCTCGAGATCAAGCGCCGCAGATCATAGATAATGTACGCTACCTCCCGGGATACCATATGAACAAGAAAACTTGGATGACTATATGCCTCGACGGCTCAGTTCCGACAAAGGAAATATGCCGCAACCTCGACCACAGCTACGATCTAGCTAAATAAAGGAAGTTCAGCTTGCCTGGACAAAATTCTGGAAAGCATATTTGCAAAGCAGGCGAGCCCAATATTACTACATAGATATATTCTTACTACTTTTTCACAGTTTAATAGTTTTTTATAAAAAACACATTATTCATATACGTAAAAAAAGAATTTTTCAGCATGACTAGCCACTATCAAATGCCGCTACTTCACGGGGTTCCTCAGCTTCTATTTCCGAAATGCTAAGAGGAATGTGATATGGCGCGGATAGGTCAAAATTATGGAGTGATACAGGAATGAGGCAGACAGTGGAAGCTTCGTCTTGTTGTGCTTTTCTGTACACTTAAGCGGTACCTCTCCTATATTCTCCCCTGAAAGTTCCCCCTGTAATCGTGCCGTATGCCCTATTTCAGTTACAGGCTTTAGAAACTTTGCATCACCTTCAGGTATATACGTTTCAGCTTCAGGAGATCGATGGCGGGTATGCATTCGTTCAATATATGAGCTCCTGCGATAGGAGTACCTATCTCAACGACGTTGGTGATTTTGTGGATAGACAGCGCGTCGGAATTTCCGCCGGCAGTACCCACCTCCGGGCGCCTCCCTATTACGCTTTCCATAGCATTCGCCAGGAATTCCACGAACTTAGCATCCGTGCCTAAGAATGGTTCTCCGAAACGCTCGAAAGAAACGGAGACGTTGGAAG
>JAFUUW010000030.1 GCA_017471265.1 Alphaproteobacteria bacterium | reverse complement strand
GCGGCAATGCCATTTCCTGCAAAATCCCTGTTCGTATCGCGTTTTAGGTTGGGGGGAGCTGAAAATAGCTGAGCTTTGTCATATAACTAGCGACTTCCTTTCTGCGGGTGGAATTGCTGATGTGGATTGATGGCACAGGTGTCCCGCAGTAGGTTTTGTTATTATGGCTCGATGGCAAATCGCTATTTTTGAACGATTTGCCTTGGTCGCGTTGAAGGTGAGGTCTATTTCCAAATCGCTCCGGTAGGCAACAAAAGAATTATAACTATGAGAGGCTCAAAATAGATTGCCTAGCCCTAGGTTGATTGCTACAGTATCTCGCGATTGATAGAGTGAGCAGTGTCTACCACATTGTAAAGATGTAGCTTTAAGGTAAGGAACATAGTGAATTATTTTTTCCAAAAAGGCGGGACGCATTGTACTGATTTGCCTGTCGCTTAGCCGTCAAGCCACGCTGCGCCTATCGGCTTGCTTTTCGGGCTGCGCCCTGCAGGCTTGACTGCCGCTCGGCAAATCAGAACTTTCCCAGCTGTCCCTTTTGGAAAAAAGAATAACAAATCACAATTATCTGCAGTGATTGTCCCTATGTTCTGCGCACGATGTGGTGGGGAAGTCCCAGGTTACTTTTCATATCCTGGAGGCAACAGGGATACCCTGGCAGGAATTCAGGGATTTATAAATCAAAGAGAATTATGGCAAGGCTTTTGGATAGCCTCCGGATGCAAACGTATTTTTTCAAACACCCCCAATTTCTACACATTTCTATTCGTTTCTTAACTGATGCTTCGGAAATAGAGAATGAGAGAGGTTGTAAAATAGAATGTAGTTTTGGGAGATATGATACAATTATTATAGGAAACTCAGCTCAGATCTTTTCCAACTGCTCCTTTTGGAAAAAAGAATAATTTATAGTGCTTGAGGCTATTTTGCTGTTCTCCATCTCTTTGGTGCGTATAAGCTGACTGTCATATCCTACCCGTGTTGCCAGCAATCTTATATCTACCTTCATTTTCTCTCTATTTTTCATTCTTTGATGGCGAACCATAGAGGCTGTCTATAAAAGATATTGAGGAAATAAAAAAGTGATGAAAAATGGGGGTAATTAGCAGCTGAAAAAGAGAAATAATGAGTAAAAGTATAAAACAGAGAGGACATGGACGATGTATTATGAACTAAGATAGAGCCGTTATTGCCAGGACAACGAGGTAGTGTTCAATAACAGGTGGTTTCTCAGTGGAGTTTTTGAGGTATTGCGTATCGGTTCATCAAGGCAAATTTTTCAGAATGTTACGGAAAATGGGGAACTGTACACCAACGTTTCAAATTATGGCGTGGTAAAGGTATATGGAAAAACATATAGATGATTGACGGCACATTGTGTAGTATAGGGAGTGTTTATGATAACCAAGCATTTTTAGTAAACAGCTAATATGACAAATTTAATTTGTATGACTACTTTGATTTTGAAAGGTTTACTTCTAAAACGTGAAACGAAAGAAAGCTCTCGCCTTTCTATGGCACTTTCATACAACATCTTGTGTTTATGCTTTGTATGAAACATTATGTGGCACTCTGTGCCGTATTACCCCTCATTCAATTCTGCTCAGATGTTCTGCGCTTCTGCAGCTTTTGTCGGTGGTATTCACTCGAGGTTCGCTGTTTTACAAATCCATGGTGATGTGGGATACTTGCGTGGTGGGTTTGGGCTTGGCGTATTCCTGAAAGTATGAGTTGGCTGAAGGATTTCGTTACTCCGAAGATAAAAGCGTTTATGGGAACTGCCTCGAAGATCGAGGACAACCTTTGGACTAAGTGCCCGTCGTGTGAACGTATGATTTATACGAAGGATCTCGAGGAAAACTTGATGGTTTGCAGCTATTGTGCTCATCATTTTCGGTTGTCTCCCGAGGCGCGTCTGGCATCGATTTTCGATGATGGAGCCTACGAAAGTATCGATATCGTGCACGTCAAGGATGATCCCATAAAATATCGCGATACGAAGAAGTACGTCGATCGCCTCAAAGAAGCTAGGCAGAAGACTGGCAAGAATGATGCCGTTTCTATAGCCCGCGGGAGGATAGGGGGACATACCGCAGTTGTGTTCGTTATGGACTTCGCTTTTATGGGCGGGTCTATGGGGTTAGCCGTAGGCAAATCTATAGCTAAGGCAGCTGATGAGGCGATAAAAGGAAATGCTGCGTTGATTGGATTTACGGCTTCGGGGGGGGCTCGTATGCAGGAAGGGATACTTTCCCTTATGCAGATGCCTGCAACTGTTGCTGCTATCACCAATTTGAAAGAAGCTGGGCTGCCGTACATAAATGTTTTCACTAATCCAACGACTGGTGGAGTTCTCGCTTCGTTTGCCACTTTGGGAGATATCCATATTGCCGAACCGAATGCACTTATTGGGTTTGCTGGGGCGCGTGTTATAGAGAAGACGCTGAAGCAAAAGCTACCGGCTGGGTTTCAACGCTCGGAATTTTTGAAGGAACACGGATTGGTCGATATCGTTGTTCATCGCCATCAATTGGCGGGTACCTTACGGTCGGTTTTGTCATACGTAGCGCCTGAGGAGGCTACGTTAAACAAATGATTTTCGCCAAGGTAGCTGTAGCATCTGATCACCGCGGCGTTGAGCTCAAGGCTCGAGTTTGCACATATCTCAATGGGGTTGGGCTTTCTCCTGTTGATTTTGGAACTTCCTCCTCGGAAATCTCGGTCGATTATCCGGATTACGCCGCGAAGGTTTGTGCTTTTGTTGCTTCTCACGAAAATTCCTTTGGGATTTTGATATGCCATTCTGGAATTGGGATGAGCATTGCGGCAAATCGGTATAAGGGCATACGTGCGGTTCTTTGCTCGAATGAAACAATGGCTCAGCTGTCAAGGGAGCACAACAACGCGAATGTCATTTGTTTTGGTGCTGGCTTCGTCGATGTGGAAGTTGTTTTTCGATGCTTGAAGACGTTTTGCTCCACTTCATTTAATGAACGGCATTTGGTGCGAATTCAGAAGCTTGATAATCTCGCGATCTGAAATCGGTGCTCTGCTTGAAGAGGAGCGTGAACAGCTTCCGCTTTTCTTTCCAGTAGCACTTGGTGTTGGTATTCTGTACGGCGTTTTCTTCCCGTTTTTTGATTGGCATTCTTTCGGTATATTTTCCGCGGCTGCGGTTTTCGTATCGTGTGTCGTGTTCCGACATCACAAGATATTGCTCGGTCTGTGCCTAGCTTTTTCACTTGGAGTTTACGTTGCACAGACAGGCGGAATTTTGAAAACTGAGCTTCTTACGCAAAAGAAATTTTTAACTGAGGAATACGATAATGTCAGGTTTTCAGCGAAGGTGAAGTTTATAGATGAAACTCATCCTACGATGAAAAATATGCGCCGTATAACGTTGCAAGATATTCGCTTTGCAGAAAATCCGGGTTTAGACTTCATCAAAACTGCGAAGTTAACCTGTCCTGCGGTGGCAACTGACGGCATATCTCCTGGAGATATAGTCGAGATTCGAGGGAAACTCTCTCCATTCAAACCTCCGGCTATTCCCGGGGCATTCGATCAGCAGCAGTATAACTCCCTGGTCGGCATTGATGCGACCGGCATCGCATACTATGTCGAGTTAAAGGAGGTAGGGTATAATGCAGCGGATTTGTTTGCTCGCACACGTCGCGTTCTGACACAGAAGATAACCCAGCTGATGCCGGGAGCGGCAGGTGGATTGGCAAGCGCCTTGTTAACTGGCGACAAATCACCAATTCCGACCGATGTACGCGAAAAATATATACGCTCTGGCACGGCACATATTCTCGCTATCTCTGGTCTCCATATGTCGCTTGTTGCATCTGCTGTGTTTCTCATTCTCGTCAAAATTTTTCAATATGTCAGCTGTGTTTTGCCGCGTGTTAATTCGAGGCGGTATGCTGCGATTGCGACTATTCCGGCAACTTTCCTATATCTTGCTCTATCCGGATTTTCGCCATCGGCAACGCGCGCCTTCATTATGACAACTATTTTCCTTCTGGGGGTAATCATTGGTCGCAGCAGCGTGTCGCTTCGTAGCGTTGCCGTTGCGGCATTTTTGATATTGCTATTCGATGCAGGCTCGCTTTTCCTCGTCAGCTTTCAACTTTCGTTTTGTGCTGTCGTTGCATTGATTGCCTTTTATGAGACAAATCAACACAGGATATCCTCGCTTCGAAACAACTGCCAAGGCATTGCAGCACGGAGCGGTTTCTATATCATCGCATCACTTATCTCCACTACCATCGCGTCGTTCGCTACATTCCCCGTATCAATAGCCACGTTTAACCGGCTCAGTTTATCCGGTTTTTTAGGCAACTTGATTGCTATCCCTACGGTCAGCTTTATTGTTGTACCGTTGGGTTTGTTTTCTCTCACATGCTCGTGGTTCACAGATATATTCTTGAACGCACTTGGATTTGTATTGGACAAACTCACGGTGATACTTGGAATAGTTTCAGATATTCCTGGTTCAAATATAATCATAAAATCTCCTAGTTTGATAACTTTATACATAATTATCTTTGGCGGCGTTTTCCTCTGCCTCTTGAAAACAAAGGCAAGGTGGATAGGCGGATCCGCCATAGCCATAGGACTTGTTGCCTGGGTATTCGCCCCCAAGCCTTATATCATATGCCCACCTGGAGGAGGCGTTGTCTGCTTTGTCGAGGACGGTCGATTTTACACAACGTCGTTGAGGAAAGGTCGCCGGGCTGCTGAAGCTGTACAACGCAACCTCGGGTTTGATGGCAAATTGAAAAAACGTCCTTGCCCATATGAATTGCCACTTTGTGAGGTGAATACCGACAGTGGACTGTATGTTTGGTCTGATACCTCAAGAACCCTCGCCGATAAAACACACCCTTTTTGCCCTGCGAGGTTTGAGTAGACGCCACATACGTACACACCGGAAAAGCGGGAGGTACAAGACCTCCCTGAATTCATCATCAAGATTTTTTCAAGACAAGCGCCTTGATAGCGTCGAAATTAACAACGTCGCCGCCAATCCGTTTTGTTGCGTAAAACTCGATATACGGTTTCGCATTAAACGGATCTTTTAGTATATTGATAAGCGGCTTCTCGGCGATCTGGTACCCTTCGTATAAGTTTGCGAAGAGCACAGGAACGCACTGCTCCTCTTCCGTCGCAAGCTTTGGCATATCGTCGCAAATGACAACGGGATACCCCAAGAGCGTATCTGGAATACCGTGGGCTATCGAATTTTGCCACAGGAACTTCCCGTTTGATTCATCCTTTATGTTGCGGATTTGGGAAGCTGCATTGCGGGACATAATCCAGGATGCTCCCGGCAGGTATTTCGACGGCAGCTTCTCCATAAGCTCGACGAGCTTCAGGTAACTGTCAATTTTTCCAGGCTTACCCGCAACGACACCTTCTATTTGGCGAGGCTTTGCCCCTTCGGTTGAGATGTCGTACTTGAGTATCCCCTTTGGTTGCGAAATCCCATCTCCGAAGAGAAACGACTTGTTTTCCGATGCAGCCATTTGGGTGGTTATTTTGTCCTGGATGAACTCCTCGACATTTGCCGTATCATCTTCCAACAGGGCGTGCGAAACACGAGGTTTGGCAAAGAGCTGGTGGAGATGTATCGATATTTTCGAAATAGCAGATATATCCTCATACTTTATGAGCTCGTCGGTTATCCAACCGGAAGTCTCGGCTTCGTTTGTATCAATGACGACGTCAAGCCTATCGCCGGAGGTATAAGTTACCTTCGCTAGCGATTTTATCGGGCTCAGAGCCTGTATCTTGCTCGTTATCGAATTTGCAACAGAGGCAGGCAAGGATATAGTCTCGTGAGCGTTCTGTTCACCACGCAGGAAATTCAGGAATTTCCGTGCATCGGTACAAGTCGCATCAATCAAATTTGTTTCTGGAATGTTCATAATTTTCTCCTAAAAAAATGTAAGTTAAATTTTTTTCTGTTAAAATCGGAGCAGGTTCAGTGCCATACGGGTCGCATAGCTCAGTTGGTAGAGCACCGCGTTCACATCGCGGTTGTCACAGGTTCGAGTCCTGTTGCGACCACCAGGCTTCGTCCGATCTGTATTAAGGTTAAAACACGGTTTTTCCGTCTGTCAAAAAATAAAAAGTCCCAAAAAATTTGAGATAAATTTTAGATATATCGGAGGCTGCATATGCAATGGGGGGCGAGCGATGTTTCTGTCGAGGGGGGGCGTTGCGTCGTCGTGTCGTTGCGGAGGATTATTTGGCTCTTGACCAGCATATCCGCAAAGCAGTGAAAGAAAGCGCTGTAGGGAGCATATACCTGCTAGTTTTCCGCAACGATTTTATAACACTTCCAAAAGCCTACATTTATCCACGAGCCTAAAAAATGATAAGCTATTATCAATCCGCAACTACTTCACGGACTTTTAAGTATCTATTCTCGAGATGCTAGTCAAAAGCTTTTCATTTTTCCAAAGGGCGGGACGCATTGTACTGATTTGCCTTTTCGCATGCCGTCAAGCCACGCTGCGCCTATCGGCTTGCTTTTCGGGCTTTGCCCTGCAGGCTTGACTGCCGCTTGGCAAATCAGGTGCTTTTTCTCGTCCCTTTTGGAAAAAAGAATAATTCATACTGATTTTTGTAGGTTGTTCGATTAACATTTCAAAAATAAAGATTAAATATTATTTACGCAGGAATTATAAAGGTATAAATAAAAAGACGCAATAAATATTGATGGTAGATTGAAAATAAAGCGCGTGTTTCACGTGCCTGTTAGCAATACTGCGCCACCGTCTGAAACGGTGATGACAGTCCCCCGCTTTCCGTAATATTCGGGTAAATCTCGCCACTACGAGCCGGTACACAATATCCAAAACAGCACTGACAAACCATCTGTTACTGCGCGCTACCTTATGGTCTTGGCAATAACGGCTCTTCCATAATACGTCTATGATGTTGTGTCTATTTTGCATTTTTCTCCATTTATTCCTAAAACGTGGGATGGATAAAAAACCTCACCTTCAGGCGAAGACTTTAGTGTAACGCGAGGTGCGGTATACGAAAGAAGTTCGCATAGTATAGGTGATATAGGGTGCCACATAGTATCCTATGTAAAATATAGGATGATATACAATAATATTGTAGAGAGGGGTATAGAGGTGATAAGGGAGATATGCGCTGCCAATTACGTAGACGTAATAAGCGAAAATGTAAGTCCGGATCACGTACATATGCTAATCTCGGCACCTCCGCATCTCTCAGTGTCGAAGATTGTACAATATATGAGGGGAAAAAGTAGCAGGAAACTGCAAGGTGAGTTTCAGGAATTAAGAAACGGTAATGGGAACAACACCTGTGGGTAAAAGGATATTTTGTTGCTAAGTTTAGATAAATAATCGCAAAAAATCTCAAAAATACGAGTGTTTTTAAATATGCGTATCTTAAGCGTTCACTCTTTATAATCTGTTTCCCAAACGTAATCTAGACCTGCCGGCTTCCAGCCGGTAGGTTGTCTGCTTTCAAAACGTGGAATGGATAAAAGCCTTCGCTTTCAGGTAAACATCCTATTATGATGGAGAAATTTGCATAATGTATACGACGGATATAGAACGTCGTAAGCAGTTTATGTAAGTATTGTTTTTTTATAATATTTATAGAAGTGTTGCGGAGGCAATAAGGGGATATTCTGCCAACCTTGCATACGTAAGTAGGCGGAAGTGTGCATTCAGCTCACATATGCATGCTGGCATCAGTACTCACCCACCTCCCGGTATCGAAGGTCGTGCAATATATGAGGGGAAGAGTCGCAGAGGGTTGTATGTAAAATTCCAAAAACTAAGGCAAAAATGCTGTGGCGTCTACGGGCAAAGGGATATTTTGTAGTAACATCAGGACAAATAGGGATAAAGGAGATACAAAAATATACATAAGGACAAGATATATTATAAGCAAAATAACTTTATGGTTTCCTTAGTTTTAAGAGTTTACTCTTTTAATCCGATTTCCAAGCGTGAACTAGAACCACCGGCTTCCAGCCGGTAGGTTATCTGTTTTTACAATATAGCCAGTGCACAACGCAACGGGAAAACTTCAGGTTGATATCTATACCCTGGTGGCTAAATGGGGTAGTCTGATGGGAACTTTATCTCAAGAAAACAAATGCACAAAAGAAGGGGGCGAGGAAAACTCCCCGCCCCCCTTGCAGCTCTTGTGAGCGTCAAAATCAGAACCGGTAGCCGGCACCGATCTTGATCACGTGAGCCTGAGCTTTTGGAGCTGTTATGTGGTCATTTTTGATATCGCACTTCCGCTTGAAGTCGTAGTTGTATTCCAACTTCGTGTAGATGTGCGGAGTAACCTCATATCTCAAACCACCGCCAACAACTCCGGTAACAGCTGCTTTGCCTTTTTTCTTTCCTCCAGCAGTAAACGTCCAGCGAGCCATCTTCACACCAGGTGTAACGAAAAGCTCCAACTGAGGCAGGACAAGATACCCTACTCTTGGCATCAAAGCAACGCCCCATGGGTTCTTCGTAGACGTCTTCACAGTCTTGTCGCTAACCTCAACAGTTTTGTCAATTTTGCCAAACATCATGCTGAGTATAAAGTCGGCACCACACATAACGTTATTGAAACGGTGATCGTAACCAATCAGAACCTCAGCGAGAGGCTTTCCCTTGCTCGCGGAAACTTTTTTACCGGTTGAAATAACCTTCACTTCAACCTTGTTCAGCTTCACACCGGCATTCACGCCAGCGTAAAAACCACCGTTACCACAGGAAAAAGCAGCTCCCGAAGCCATAACCGCAGCCAAACCTGCCATCAAAACTTTATTCGCGTTCATCGAAACCTCAAAACAAAACGTCATTCACACTTCTATTCTCGAATTATTCTTTCACCCGGGCAATCGGACGAGGCGAAAACGTCCACAGTGTTCGCATTTATGTTGCCAAGTTGCAACAAGAG
>JAFUUW010000029.1 GCA_017471265.1 Alphaproteobacteria bacterium | reverse complement strand
TCAGTTTGATTTTCCGTTTTAGACAATTCAGCAGGAATTTCATTTTCCCAGTCATCGACGACAAAATCAATAGCTTTTACCAACCCCTTATCAACACTTTCTTCGTTAATTTCATCTCCAGTCAAGTAAATTTCCTGACTAAGAGTAAAACAATTAGAAATCCTTTCTTTCAGTGTGCCACAACTACTTGTTCCAGGGAGTTTTGAACTTTTTTGAATTCTATCCCAAACTTTTTTATTCACAGCAGCGATAAACTCATCTTTATTTTTGATATCAGCATAATCTTTAGTTACCCCCTCTGAGGCAACGTCCAACAATGTCTTAACACGGAAATTAAAATCATCAGGGCTAATTTTATCAATAACTTGAGAACGGAATTGCTCCCACCCATTATCTCCACTTTGCATTACAATATATTGTCTATTAATTTTGCGTAAAAGAGCTTGGTTAGACCTAATATCATTAACATTAACTTTTAACCCCTTATTTTTTTCACTTATTCCTTCAAAACAAATTTCCACCAAAGAAGGAATAGTTTTAAAAAGGTCATCAACGAAATAAACCTTTCCATCAACTTCATTTTTGACACTTTGAGAAACAGTGTCCATTAACAAATTAGCTGAGATATTTTTTCGTTTCCATTGATTACACTGAGTAACAGTTTTTTTCAAAGCAGCATTCCAAACCTCTGAAGAAAAGATATTTTTGCTTTTATCCGAAGCCTCGTTAAAAAGTTTTTCAAGTGTCACATTTTCTTTACCATATATATCCTCAGGAAAAGCAACTTTATTTGACAATATTGTTTGAATCGTGCTATTTCCAACAAAAATATCATTTTCTTCACCATAGGCATCTAATTTTGCATCAAGTTCTTTAATATAGCTTTCAGAAAATTCTTTTTTTAAATCATCAAGGTTGTTCTTTTCAAAATGATATTTATTTAAAGTTGTGTAAGAAACACGGCCAGAGGTTTCATTAATTAAATTAAAAAGTTCGTCTTTTTCTTTTTGCGGCATCTTAGAAGCGGATTTATATTTCTTCAAAATTTTATCTTTGTTTTCTTCCTTGGCATAATCAATACATTGATTAAACATCTTATCAACAGAATATTCATTTTTCATTCCAAGAATTTGTTTTACAAATTCTTCCCCTTTAATTTTCTTAGATTGGATATCAAGGGTTTTAAGGGCAGAATTTTTCGCATTAAATGCGGTAGCAAGTGCATCAATCAAGGAAGCACCATTATCATTAGCAATGGCCTCAGCATCACTTTTGGCAATAACATCAGAAAAACATTTCTTTAAAATAGCATTGAAATTTTGAGCTAAGAAAAACTCAACAAACTCCTTACCAGACAGCAAATCAGAGATACCCTCATTAATTTCAGCATTTTTATCACCACGTTGTTTAGAAATTTTCTCACCAATACTCGTCAAATATTTTATTATATCGCCTTGTTTTAAGACATAAGAGAGATATCCTAAAGAATAAGTGCCACTCTTTTTCAAATTATCTTTAGTAGAGATCGCATCACTATATTTTTTATTGAATTCGGTAACAACATTATGCCGAGCAATTCCATGCTCATCAATTTTTTGTTTAATAACCTCATCATACACTTCCATAGGAAAGATTTTATTTTCTGGAGACAATTCAAGTGAATCTGCAGTTTTTTTACACTGTTTTAAATCAAACAGAACTTCACCAAGAGATTCACCAATACCAATTTTTTGTTTAGGATATTCAGTGATAAAAGCACTCCAAGAAGAAACAAGATTTTTCAAATAACTTGTTTTTAACATCTTGAATTGTTCGGTTTTCCAATTTTTATTATCTAGAAACGAATCATCGTCAGATACAACGACAGGAACTTTTAGCAAAAGTTGATACAGTTCAGGTTCGGAAGACAATCTAAAAGATGTGGCAACCTTTTCATATTCAGAAACCATTTTTTTTGTATTTTCATCATTAGGAAGATAGGAAAAAAAATCCACAGATGTATCAAACTTACTCCCTTCATCCTCAGTATCTTTAACAAAATCCTTCATCCACTTTTCAGCGCTGATTTTATACTTTGCCATTTCTGTAACATCATTAAATAAACCTAATGAAGCGATCGAGTTATAAATCTTTTCAAAAATTTCATTACGTTTATCGGCAGCACCAAAGTTAACAGCACAATTTAAAATACCAGTCTTCTTCTCTTCAGAGAGAACATCAAATTCGCGTGCCAAATGACGAACCTTCAGGTTTGCTCTATTTTTATCATTATATATATCGCAATAAACAGCAAATATTTTATCAATATCAGTATACTCATCATAATCAAACTCATCTATAAAATCCTCAATTTTAATCGTTTTGTCATGATCAAATAAAGTTTCTTCACCATAAGCGGTTACAACACTATCAATTTCAGAAAGGAGTTTTGAAGCAATAATTTTCCAAAGCTGCTTTTGTTTATCTGATTCAGTATGAGGACTAAACACCCCCTTATTATTTACACCAAAATCGGCATCATTAATACGAAGTTCCTTTGTTGGTTTAAACAGAGCAGACAGATCAAACAGGAGAGAATATTTACGGTCACCGACAGGCAAACGAAGAGCCTTTTCAAAAGACAAAACATGTGCATTTTTGTCCAGAGACTCATCATTTTTTTCACACAAAAATTTTATTTGTTTAAGGATTTGGTTACCATTCAAAATTTCACTATCATCGTTCACAAATGAAAACATCTTTTCACTATCAACTGCATTAGCAACAGCATCGGCAAGTTTACGTTTCGGAGCGAAATATCTTGACTTAATTTTATCAAATTCTTTTTTACATTTGCTATTAAAAACTTCTTTTTTAATCCAATTTTCATTTTTAATTGAACAGTGTTTGTCATAAAACAATTCCCAATCGGTTGAACCATGTATCAAATACCCGACAAGATTAATTCCATTCTTGACTTGGTTATCGATTGTATCATCAAGGTCAAACTCATATAATTTATCAAACACTTTATCGATTTCAGAAACAAGTTTTTCGGTTTTTTCAGTTATATTATTCGTATTAAAATCCTTACCAGAATAAGGCATTTCGCTCAAAAGTTTTCCCAACTGTTCTATGTGTGTAAGAATCCCCCAACTTCCAGTGCCAATTCTTTTATTCAATACCCCCTTACCGTTATAAAACACAGAAAGAATTTCCGTATTTTTATTTACCCCTTTTATTATTTTTTTATAAAAATAACATCCCATACACCGTGTAAAAAAATCGTTAAAAGCATCACATCTATTAAAAATACTTTCTGTATTTTTTATATCCTTAATAGTTGTATCAAAGTCAATTTTTTCCATCCCCACAGCCTGGTTGTTTATTTCTACATTTACCACCGGGGCACCGATCAAAGTCATTAACAAAATCTTTTTTACGTTCATTTCAAACTCCTAAAAAACAAAAAGCTTTGCGATTTTCACGTGTGGGTTCACACGAACAAAATCTCCACTTTCTCAGTTTAACACAAATGGGGCAAAATCTGAACCAAAAAATAGAAAAATAAGAAAGAAAATGGCACGAAAAATTTACCAAATAGTTAACAAATAATACCCCCCCCCGAGAGCACTTTTTTATTAAATATACCCCATTTTATCAAGTATTTATTTAAAAAAAAGGAAGCAAACGCTTTCCAAAAGCACACATTACATACAGCACAAAAACTCAGACGAGCAGCAAGAGCGGCTGTTCCAAATACTCCCTCAGCACAGACAAAAATTTTGCCGCAGTTCCGCCATCGATAACCCTATGGTCAACCGCGTAACCGATATTCACCACATCTCCGACTGTAATATCGCCCCCTTCATCGCACACCGGTGTTTTCACAGAGCCGCCCACGGAAAGTATGCTTCCCTGCGGAGGATTTATTATTGAAAAGAATGAGTTGACACCGAACATCCCTAGGTTCGACACGGTTATTCCACCTCCTATAAATTGTTCCGGCTTGAGCTTGCCATCTTTGGCATCATGCGCCAGTACCTTAATTTCCTTGGAAATTGCGGAAATAGGCTTTTGATCCGCGCCCCATACTATAGGGGTCAGCAATCCCCCCTCAACGGCAACAGCCACCGACACATCTATTGTAGAAAACCGCCTCATAAACCCATTCTGCCAAGCAACGTTGACGCCCGGTTCATCCCGCATAGCCAACGCCACCGCACGCACGATGAGGTCATTAACCGTAATCTTCGTGTCCAGCTTGCCACTATCGTTAATCTGCCTGCGCATATTGAGCAACGCCGTGATATTCACGGACGCATTCATATAGAAGTGCGGCGTCTCCTGCTTCGATTTCGTCAGTTTCTCGGCAATAACCCGACGCATTGACGAAATAGGCTCGTCCACAAACCTCGCCCCATTCGGCATATCCGTAGGCGCCTGCAGTGGCACTGCATCTTTAGCAGCCAGCACGTCATCCTTGACCACGCGTCCATGAGGCCCCGTACCGGCCACACGAGATATATCCACCCCATACTCGCTTGCCAATCGCCATGCCAACGGACTAGCCTTCACGCGATCACCCACTTCAACCGAAGGCGCCGAAAAAGCCCTACCCTGCTCTGACCCGACCTCCTCATCCACAGGCGCGGCAGCTACCGCCCCAACACCTGCACTTGCAAGCCCGTCAATCGCCCGCTGCACATCTTCGTCCTTATCCCCCTTCTGCCGAATAACGGCTATAGGCTGCCTAACCGCAACATCGTGTGTCCCGGCGGGCACAAGAATTTTCGCCAGCACACCTTTATATATTGACTCAACCTCCATCGTCGCCTTGTCGGTATCTATCTCGGCAATGACATCTCCAACGGCAATCTCATCCCCCTCCGCTTTGCACCAAGAAACCAAATTCCCCTTTTCCATAGTCGGACTGAGTGATGGCATCTCAAAGATTATCGGCATCTAGCATCCCAATTTCGGCAATCGACGAGTCTTATTGTATCACGTCCTCTGCCTTTCTCCACGCATTTTTTAGCCTTTTTCGCTAAAATTCGCATCTTTATGCTCCTGCGAGACCATACCTCGCCCATTGCAGCGTGGTTACCCCAAAAACAGATGGCTAAGCAGCCATCAAGGTATCTCTCCCCAAGCCCTGGAAAGATGAAAAATCACCGCTTTTAAGTAAAGTTTCATAGCATAACAGAAAAACTCACACAATGTTTGAGATATAAACGATTATACCACTTGTATAAAACCTATACGCGAGAATTATCGAGATGTTGCAGAAGGAAACGTAATGAACCCCGACCACGTGCATGCACCAACCTCGACATTTCCATACCCAGCAGTATCAAAAATTGCACAATATATGCCAACATATGAAAGGAGAAAAGAAACACAAAGAGAATTCCGTGAACTAAAGAAAAAAATACTTAGGATAAAAGAGCGCTTTGGATAAAATACAAGCATAGATAATGCAAAAGGAGCATAGGACTTTGCCGCAAACTTAACAATTTAAGGCATCTCCACTTTAAATGTGCTCCGGTTTTTCAAGTGTATCTTAAACCTACCGGACAACCGACAAGTTATCTTCCCGTACACGACATACTCGCAGATGTCCACCAGCGAAACATACGTCGAACACGCCCCGCCGCATTATCATTCAAATGTACCAGCCAAAATCCAAGATAAACTCCACTCCTCCAGCAGAGTTTGCACATTTTTACCGAAGTCCTCCCACTGCACATTAAAGTGCAAGGAATCCACCATAGATGATGGCATGCTCTCCCCTTGTTATTCAGATATACAAACCATATAAACTCCGCGTTCTCCAGTAGCGTATAAACATTTTTTCCACCGCACCGCACGCTAGGGTATATGAAATTCAGCGTAGATGCATCCCAAATCCCATTTTATTAAAGTATAAAAACAAAAACATTATAACAAACTTTTCACATATTTTACTTCCGCCATCTTGCTTAAAAAAACGTACAATTATCACGCTATCTTCCCTGCTTTAAGGAAGATTTGCAGAAAAGCTGCAGCATGGAAGCTCCTAAGGCATTATTGTTTTTTCCAAAAGGGGCAGTTGGAAAAGATCTGATTTGCTGAGCGGCAGTCAAGCTTGAAGGGCGGAGCCCGGAAAGCAAGCCGGTAGGCGCAGCGTGGCTTGACGGCTCGCGAAAGAGCAAATCGGTACAATGCGCCCCGCCTTTTGGAAAAATAACAATGACTGAACACCCGACGCCGATATGAAGTCGGCAAACACAAAATCTACGCCCTCTCAAACTAACAAAAACTGTAAAATTTTTATAGAAAAATTAAAAAGGTACACAGTAGTTGAAGTGCATTTTGCGCGACACAGCAGAATTATTTTTCCCAAAGGACTGCTCGCATTATACTGATTTGCTCTTTCGCGAGCCGTCAAGCCACGCTGCGCCTACCGGCTTGCTTTTCGGGCTCCGCCCTTCAAGCTTGACTGCCGCTCGGCAAATCAGGACTTTTTCTTCGCCCCTTTTGGAAAAAACAATAATTCATAACGCCTCTCCATTTGATTATCCATCTTCACCTCCAGAAGCTTTTATCCAATTTCCTGCAGCAACAGCAGGGGAAGCCGTATCTCCTAGCAGCTGTAACAATTTGTAACAATCATTCACTTCTTGACGACACACGGCGGATATAGAATAAAGGTGTAAGGTAGATGATGGTTTTGATATGTTTTTCGGGCTGAGGACAGAGGCGACTATAACTTCCGAAGTGAAGTTCTCGGGCGTAGGCGTCCACGGTGGAAAGCATGTCAATATGAAGATATCTCCTGCCGCCGGAGGTACGGGATTGCTCTTCAAGAGAGTTGACGTTGCGCCTTCAAAGAAGGGGCACAATCAGTTTGTGAAGTTATCGCCGAAATCGGTTGTTGATCCTGTTCTTTGCACAAGGTTGGTCAACAAAGATGGTGTATCCGTTGCGGTCGTGGAACACCTCCTTGCCGCGTTCAGAATTTGTGGCGTAACAAATGCTGTGATTGAGTTGGATGCCGAAGAGGTTCCGATTATGGACGGCTCGGCAATTGAGTTTGTCGAGGCATTCCGGCGTGTCGGTATCACGCAGCAGGACGCACTCGTCCCGGCAGTTGTGATCACCAATCCAGTGAGTGTCAGTTCGCAAAACGGCGAAATCTCGATTGTACCTTCAGACGAAAGCGGCGTATCCGTCAGGCTCTCGTACGATCGGATAAATCCGGTCATCGGCTCGAACGATAGCTACAAGTTCTCTTTCGACGACGATCTCTGTGATATTGCGAGCGCCAGGACGTTTGGGTGGTTCGAGGATTGCGAGAAAGTCCGAGCGATGGGGCTAGCCAAAGGAGCATCCGAGGAGAACACCGTCGTCATTATGCAGGATAACTCGATAAAAAACGCCGGCGGATTGAGGAACCCAAAAGAGCTCGTGATGCACAAGTGCCTTGACCTCATAGGCGACTTCTCCGTCATCGGGTACGACATAATCGGCTCGGTCAGGGGTCTCAACACCTCACACTCGCTAAACAACCTTTTGATGCGGAAGTTGCTCAAAGAGCTGCCACTCCATAGGGTAGTCAAAAGCGAGCACGCTAGAGAGTTTAAACAAGCACTGAGCTTCGCATAGCTTGGGGATCCTCTTGAAAAAAAGCTACGCGTAACTTGAGGCGAAATTTCTGGAGTGCGCTCTGGTTTCAGGCATTATCCCGCGTGAAAATGATAAAAAATAAGCTAAAAAAGATGCCATAAACATCAACGACACTGACCTGAAAAGCAAGTCATGCTCAAGACCCCAACAACCGTCGTCCCATCCAGCCCTTCCACGACAACCACAAGAGCCGCGTATTACCGAAAGCAGTACACGCACCGAGCCCTCCAAAAGAGCCTCCTAGCGATGAACAATACCTATCAAGCCCCGCCTACTGAGGAATTTCTCATTAAATAACTTGAGCCTCTCACATTCGAGGTTCACGTCGTTGTCCAAAATCAACTTGTAATCAGTGATGCTCAGGGCATTCTCCAACTCAGCTTCGTCATCGAAGTAACCTCCCAGCCCAGCAATAATCACCAGCATTTTGGGTGGTGCCGCTTAAGGATGCGTTTTATGTATAAGGTGACGTATCATTCTTTTATATTTAATATAACGTTCAGATTTTTGCAGATATACTTTCTATGTAAGAAGGGTGTGGAAGTTTTAATTTACTTTGTGGTGCTATCCATTCTCGCTTGGTCTTTGCGTCCATTCGACATCGTCAAGAAAAAGCAGTTCGAATTGGATGAAGCTTTGTCTAGGGTGCGAAATGGCTTTTCAAGTGAGCGTCGAGCCACGCTTCTCAATGGGATTGCTGTAACTGCTGGAAAGTCGGCGAAGCCAGAGGATACCTATTTCAAGCGACTTCCATCAGTATCAGTCCCCCCAAGGCGTTATCAGGAGCTATCTAATGTCTTTCAGTTATGACCAGCAGATAGCGATGAGTATTTCTCGCGCCAGGCGCTGACTGCTCCGGAGTGGAGAGCAAATGCTGGAGCGGGGGGATTTTGTAAAACTGCCAAGCTATAAAATGTATAGCACCAAATGCTTGTTTATTCCATGGAGGTACACTGAGGCTTGAAAGACAATTGAATTTACGCCCCCTTCCCTTCCATCTCCTTCTTCTTTGCCATATATACCGCGGCGAAGTCGACCGGCTCGATCATAAGTGGCGGATATCCCCCGCACCTTGTCATATTCGACACGATCTCGCGTGCAAACGGGAATATCAGGAACGGACAGTGTACCAGCAGAATATTCTCCAGTGCCGCCCTATCCAGCCCTTCCGCAACAGCCACAAGCGCCGCATACGTCAGCTCCAGCACGAACATCGCGTCTCCGCCGAGAGAAGCCTTGACCGATATGTCCATCGAGACCTCGTAGCGCCCGCCCTCTAGTTTAGCGACCTGGGTTTCGACGTTAACGCCCATCTCCGGCTGCGCCTTGTCTTCCGCGCTTTTCGAGAGAAAATTCGGGTTTTCGAACGATAAATCCTTGACGTACTGCGTCTCAATCTGAAACGGGAGACGCCCCACCTGCGCTTGCTCTTCGCTCACATTACCCTCACTTGCTCATTCTGCTCTTGAGAACCTTCTTCACCCCCAAAGCCTTCTTGCTCAGAAGTTTGTCGTTGGCGCCGAGCAAAAACTTGTCAAGCCCGCCCTTAGCCTCAACAGTCCGGATACCACTGGCGGCAACCCGAAAACTCACGGTCTGCCCCAAGGTTTCGCTCAAAAACGA
Source organism: Alphaproteobacteria bacterium (assembly GCA_017471265.1). Lineage (GTDB taxonomy): Bacteria > Pseudomonadota > Alphaproteobacteria > RUG11792 > RUG11792 > RGIG4847. The sequence continues at coordinate 1,201 of JAFUUW010000029.1, read as the reverse complement.
CACATTCTGCAGGTTCGGCAAAAACCTACGCGAAGAGTGATTGTTCGCATGACTAACATTACAACCATACTGCACGCATTTCCCGGTCAGCTCGCACTTCCTTGACATAAACTCAACTGCTCGCACCATATCCTCGTTCATTCTACCACTCCGCCACCTCACCCGTCAAGCACCCCAAAACGGCGAAATGGACAAAAAATGCTTCGCAAAATAACCTTATAAAAGGCACCTCCTCTACAGTTCAATAATATAATTACACAAAAAAAACGTCTCTATTTAATTCCAATTCGAATGTTATATCAAATAAACACAATAATGTATCATCTTATACATAAAAACACATTCTTAGGTGACACCTCACAAAATGCTTGCCCAACACCTTAGCCATAAAGACCAACCGCCTCCCCATAAAAAAGCGGATAGAGTTATTGTTTTTTCCCAAAAGGGGCGAAGAAAAATTCCTGATTTGCCGAGCGGCAGTCAAGCCTGTAGGGCGGAGCCCGAAAAGCAAGCCAACAGGCGTAGCGTGGCTTGACGGCAGCGCAAAAGCAAATCAGTACAATGCGTCCCGCCCTTTGGGAAAAAATAACTCCACCACCCCCTCACCTCAAATCAATGCAGCCCCGGATATGCCAAACTCTGCCATTCACCCAGGCAACATTCAAAGCATCTTCCATTTTTTTCTCGAGATAATCACCACGTTCAACACTTTTTTCTCTTCTCAGTTGAATTGCTTTTGTTTTTTCTCTTGACGTACCCGTTGGAATTTTGCAGTATGGCTATAGGGGGTGGCGTTCTGCAAGCTCATAAAAAATACATAACATATACTTTTCCTTATCTGCATTACCGCAGCCCCCTGTTTCAAAAATAACAATACAAAATACAAATTAAAGGAGCAAAAAAAATGAACAAGAAAATTATTTTATTTATTGTTTATATTCTTCAAGGAATTATAGATTTTCTTGATAAATTTAACAAACTGGACGACTGACGTCCCCTTATGATTTCCCGCCAGATGGCTAAACCGCATACGGACGAGCGCCGACTACTCATATGGCAACGCCTCCTACCAAAGCACACCTTCTGCTCAGGTGCCAACGCCATACACAAACTGTGCGCACCAATACACACACCCTGACCATCTGGCGGGCAGTGAGGGATCACAAAAGATAACAAAAGATAACAAAAGATAACAAAAGAT
>JAFUUW010000003.1 GCA_017471265.1 Alphaproteobacteria bacterium | reverse complement strand
TCGGAGGTATATATCGTGCCGCCATCCGCCGAGTACTTGCCTGTTCTCACGGCGTCGTATCGACCAATGTGCAAGCAACCTTCGCCGGTAACAGCAACGTCGCGGATGGTGCCGGAAAGCGTGCCGGAGATAACGGTACTGCCGCCGTTTACGGCGATGTCCCCGCCCACCATCTCCAGCTCATTGAAGACGCTCTGGCTGTGCTCGTGGTAGTTCAAGCCGGAGTTGATGCGGGTCTTGTTCTTGGATATCTTCTCGCCGTAGTTGTCGATAACACCGTCTTTGAACTGCGGCGTCGCTGTGGAGGCTTTCATCTCGGGAGTACGCAGATCCGCTATGGCAGCGGGGAGCTCCCCGGACTTCAGGACACCGGTGTTGAAACTGTAATTGTGGGAGAAGAAGTATGACCCCATCTGTATGGTGCCGTAGTTGTGAAAGGCGTTGCAGCTGAGTACCAACCGGCGGAAGGCTTGGCTGCCACGGTTCTCGAGGGTACCGGAGGTCTTGAAGGCGTATATTTTGCCCTGGTCAAAGCCGGAGTACGTCTGCGGCAAGTCCGTCATGGAGACGTTGCCGTCCATACTGACTGTCAGTTGGTGGAACTCGCTGTCCACCATATGCTGCCAATAGAGGAGGTTTTCCAAGCGCCTTACCTGGAAGCCAGCGTTGGAATACTCGCCGAATTGGTTGAATGAATCGTCGGTAATGGAGAGTTTGAACTTCTCCTCACCGAGCTCCTTGCCAATCAACTCCAGGGAGCCGGAGTTGCGCTGAACTTCGAAAAATACGTGAGCACTCCTCAGCTCGGCATCTATGCCAGCCAAAGTGTTGAACGAAAAAGCCAGAAGGCATACCCACACGAAGTGGAAAAACTTGGGCAGAAACATACGCCCAGAAATCAAAAACATCTGTTAGGCAGTGTATACGGGTAGAAACGCAATGTCAAGCGTAAAAATACAATCCAAAATAAACTCCGTCGGGGGGGGGGCTACCTGAATGGATAAATGAGCTGAAATGCGGGGATATGGAAGGAGTAGGATTTGGAGGATGTGGGGATGTAGAGCGGCAACCAAGAGGCTTCGAGCTATACATCAATTCGAAGCACTCTGTTATCCCGAAATACACTTATTATGTTTTAGAAAAAGCTTTGTGGTAGACGCGTTTTAGTCTATAATATTATATATTAACAACTCAAAAACCACCCCATTATCTCCACAACAACGTGAACGACTATTTTTTCAAAAATTTGCTTTAATCAAACATCCGTACGGGAGTTATTCCGCCGCGGCGGAATTTTCTTCATAACGACGAAGCTATATCCAGCAACAAATTTTTCAAAGCGTCTTTTTCATTATCATCCAGGTTATCGACATTTTTTTGCTGCAACAAAGGGATTCCGCCTTTTATACCAACTTTCAAGACCGAACGACATCTAGAGACCCCTATTCCCGAATGCAGCATTTTTGCCAAAGTATCTTCAGGATCTGAAGATTTTAGTAATCTGCGCATCTTCTCCCGGCTTTTTATGCCATTATCAATAAGCGCCTGTTGAACAGTCTCCGGCAGTTCAAGGATTTGCATAGTTTCATAAAAGGAGGACTTGTTAATTCCTAAAGAATTCGCCACCTCCTCACCAGAGGAAAAGTTTCCGTTATCCAAGAGAGAGCTGTAAGCTTTCGCAAGCTCGACTGGATGAAGATCTGAACGATGGATATTTTCGATAACAGCTATCGTCTCGGCTTTTGCGTAATCTGAAAGGATGATGCACGGGACGGAATTTAGACCAGCTAGCTTAGCGGCTTTTGCCCTCCGTTCTCCGCTAACTATTTCATATTTGTCATCGTCGTCAGGAGATTTGACGACGGTAAGTGGTTGTCTTACACCGCACTCGATAATCGATAGAGCGAGCTCATCAAGCTCCTTTTTGTCAAAATATCGACGAGCTTGTTTTTTGAATGGAATGAGTTTATCCAGACTTATGAAAAAATACTCTCCTACCGATTTTTCCATTCCCACAGAAAAGCGCCCGGCTTTGTCGCTAGGCATAGCAAGGCGCATCATATCTTCAGAAGGGGATTTAAAATTTATTCTGACCATAATGAACCCTCTATTTTTCAGAGCTTTTGTTGATCAAGAATCGGATCATATCCATTACGTCATCAAATGCGATAGAATTATTCCGGCAAAAGAAAGCTAAAGGCTTCGAAAGTTTGCTTGCGATGTTAAATTCCTCGCTTTTTCTTATAGCAAAATTAGGCATTAGATATTGAGGGTATATCTGATTTAAGGCAACGATAGCCTCAGCAGAAGTAGCCGATCTGTCTTCATATTTGTTTGGGAACATAAAAATCTCTGGAAGTCCAATCATCATAGAATCACAAAAAGCTTTGATATCGCTGAGGAGCAACTTAACTCCATTCAGAGAATAAGCCTGAGTTTCAACAATGATATTCACGATATCGCAACAAGTAAGCACATTCCGATTTAGGTAGCTTATGGTCGGGTTCGTATCGAAAATTATGAAGTCATATTTGTTGACCAGAGGCTGAAGAAGGATTTTAACTCGTTCTTCACGTTTTGGCATTTCATTCAAAGAAACTTCAGTCCGCGTCAGAGACAAATTCGATGGAATGCAATCCAACCCATCGTAGATATTCCTTATCACCTCATTTATTGTCTTGACACCGATGATGGCATCGTACAATGTGCAATAGCTTTCATCATTGTTAAAACCAAAAGAGGTTGAAAGATGCCCTTGAGGATCAGCATCAATAACCAAGACTTTGAATCCGCACAAAGCCAAATGAGAAGCGACCTGAAAGCAGATACTGGTTTTGCCAACACCACCTTTGAAGTTGTAAAAACACTGGATTTTTTTGGTTACTTTGTACTTATCGCTTATGAACCTAGAGAGGACACGTCTCGTATCCTCGATAGAATATCGCATCTTTCCACGTGCATTTGAAGGAATTGGGGAAAATCCAGCAGCGCAGATAGCTCGATTTATCGTAGATGTAACGACATCGGCAATCGTAGCCATAGTTTTTTGAGTTACCCCTATAGGCTGAACTTCATTATTTTCCATAAAAGCCTCCAACTCCTCACTTGCTCAGCTAAACGTCTATTCCGCCGCCGCGGAATAATTCTTCTCCCATCCACAAGAAACTGTATACAACATAGACCATCCATCAGGCAATTTTTTTGTTACAAAAAATCAACGTCTCTCCAAAATCCCAATTGTTTCGTTTTTCTTTTAGCCCCTACCTTTTATGGAGGAGCATGAAAATTTGCCGTGAGCAAAAGAGAATACCCCTACCCTAATTTTCAAAGCGGCAATTATTTTTTGGGCTTTTTCAAAAAAAATCCATTGCATACCGTTTTAAATTTTTATATAAAAAAAGAGGCACGCGGGAACGTGCCATGAGAAAAGACGAGAAAAGTAAAGATTTTTGAAAAATTTCTCGTCGTAGCAAGGAAGATTTTTCCTTTGCTTAAAGCAACTGTAGGATAACAGATTTACCGCAGTTGCACAAGGCAAAAGTGAAAATTCTCTCCAAGATGTTGTTGTTTTGGAAGAGACAAAATGGTGAGAGAAAAGTTTTTGAACCAGCTCGATTACTGGATAAGGCGCAAAAAATATGGAGTTGAAAATAGCGGAAGAATTTGGATATATAACACGTTAGAGCAATGGGCAGGACAGCTCGGTGTTTCAAAAAGAACAATGCAGCGAGCCATAAAATCTCTTCGTGATGAAGGGGTTATTGAAGCAGCTTATCTGTCCAGGAATCGACGTGATAGGACACTGTTTTATACCATCAATTACGAAAAGGGTCGCTCCTCGAGAAATTCCTCAAGCAAAACAGCGGTGTCCCTCCGCTCAGAAAACCTCTCGAAAAAAAATGACCACATGGCTGACCATATGGCATATATAGATAGCAATAACAAAAATCTTAATAAATCTTATAAATCTCCCGATATGAAAAATCTTCAGATTTCAGATTTACCTTTAGAGAAGGTGAAACCAACCATTGTCCAGGATATGTTAAAAGCGTTTAAAATGGCATTTCCAAATATGCAAACCATTTTGACAAAATTTTTAGCCAGAAATTTCGTTGCAGCATTCAAGTTGAAATTTCAAAATTCAATCGTCGAATGGAAAAAATTTCTTGAACTAATCAAAACCAGCAGTTATCTAATGGATAAAAATTTTAAACTAACACTTCACTGGATACTGAAATTTGCAACAATAGATCGATTAAAACGCGGAGAACTTGGTGTTAAACCAGAAAAAGTATCTTCCATAATCACTGACGAAGAAAAAATTGCAATAGAAAATGCCGTCGTTGAAAGCATAATGCAGTTAAATGAAGATGATGTATGCAAAAGAAAAAGACTTGACGTTTTACAAAAAGTGGGAGTTGACAAGTATCTAAAATATCTTTCGAATTGGAAAAAGTGTCGATTTGTTGAGGAAAAAGGAGTGATTTTTGTCAAAATGTTGGGGCAAAAATCTATAGAAATCCAAGAGTTTTTCGATGCTGCTTCTTTGAATGTTCGGTGGATAAATGACTGCTACTCAGTTCTCAAAAACGAATACCTCTATTTCCGTAATATCTCGAGTTTCGACGAATTGTCTGCTCTAACGGTTGCTCTTTCTTAAAACCCTTTTCTGTCGTTCCAACTCGGTCGGTTCGCCTGTTGTCCTCACAGGCGAACCATTGTTTTTTCACATCAAATGAAATTTCCTTGATCTCTTCCATCACTATTACTTTGAAACCATCAAATATGCATTTATATTATAGCCCAACTCCTTTACAATTTTGTAAACTTCTTCATATTCCTCTCTCCACTGTTGATTTGCAATTCTAATTGCATCAACATTAGACTTATACTTCTCATTCTTTATGAAAAGTCCATCCCACAGCACATGCCAAGGCTTTGTCATACCATCCCAGTGCCAAATAGCTATTTTTTTCGGGTCTGTTATTTTTTTCAATTCTTCGGCTCCCTCTTCCTTTTGTTCTGTTAACTTTTTTAAAGTTTCTTGTGCAGCGGCTGGCATCGATGGTCGACAGTTGTATGCTGGCGAAAAGGCATAAATTGATTTATGTGGATCATTCAGCACATACCAATCAAAAAACATTTCTTCGTCCTGAAGTTGAGATATTTTATTTGAATTTAAGAAGTTTGTTAACTCTGTGGAAGAAAAAGAGAAAGTATTAAAAAACATCACTCCACCACTGCATCTCCAACCTGTTCTTTCAGCATGATATTGCGATAGTAAAAAAGGCGCGTTTGGATTTTTCTTCAATGGCAAAATACCAATTTTTCGAATAACAATACTTTTATCGAGTTTATTGCTATGAGGGATATCTTCAGAAACAAACCAATAATTTGCGCTACCAATAGCAGCTTTTGATTGCAAACATTTTCGATACAAATCTGATATATCTCCATTTATCAATATATCGGAATCCAACCACATATAATGAGGAATTTTCGCATTACGATACTCATTAATGTAAAACGGAAGCATAGCTTTATATTTCGGCATTCTTTTCCCTTTTACATTTAATCCAGTAAATATAAATATATCATCTACATCTTTACCTGTAATCGCATTCCACGGATTAGGAGTATTTGACATAGGAATACTAAGACGATATAATTTTACCTTACTTATGCTTATGCTCTTTTTTAATTTTTTAACAATCTCTTTAAACACGTTTACAAAAACTTGTTCGCTGTTTTTATCTAAGTCCTCCGACAAAATAACGATATTTATTACCTCATCCTTTATCCCATTTTTCAACAAAGAATGTATCGTTACCAACGTAGGTACAATATAATTCTTATCTGTGCCCAACACAAACGTCATAGGTTCACTACCTTTGACAGATCCTTTATTGCTCTCCATGGAATTTCCCGACCATATAGCCAGAAAACTCAAAAGAAACGCAACCAACACTTTTTTCATACAAAACCCTCCCCGGAGTACCTATATCTACAGGATACGCCTAATTATCAAAAATGTCTAGCGCTCCCCAAAGCATAGGCCAGGACGACTATCTGAAACAAACCGTACAACCTCTTTGTCAGCAGAAGCACGAGAGCACGCCCAAGATAGATAATTATGAGTTGGTAACCCATTAGTCAGAATCCGTTCAAGAAGACCTTCGTATACACAAAAATTTCTGGGGTTTAAAATACACCTCAGACCGTATACATACATGCCCACTCCGCAAGATAAAGGTTGAACGACTGGAGAGTCATTGTACAAAATTATTCCAGAAGAAAGACTTGCCATTTTGCCGTACCCAAACTCGTCGCATATATCGACAGAAGAATAAATTCCCAACTCAAACGCCCTTGCTCGCGTACTTGACATCAAGGTGCAAGTAAATTTAGAAAAGATTCCGCTACTCCGTGAAGCATAATTGGAAATAATAGGATAACCCAATGGATCCACAGCTGAAAATTCATTTCCATGAACACGCTCCGCTATACCTAACTTTCTTGAAAGTTCTTTTTCCGCTATAAACGACTTGAGATTATCAAACTCTTCCTTTAGGCGAACTGAGCCTTTTTCATCAGACGAGAAATCCGGGACAACGACACGACCCAGTGTCAATTTGCCGTATTCACTCTCAAACGTACATTCTGGTAGTATTTCCCGTCCAAATAAGTCGGATGGTTGTGTTATCTCCTGAGGGACATGCTTTTCCATGGCGGAAACAATCCCCGAAAAGGACAAAAACAAAACGTAAAAAACCAACAACCTCACTCTGACCTCACGATGAAAAACTTAACATTCGACCCATTGTATGACTTATCTCGCCAAGGTGCAAAATAACTCTCAAGACCGATCGACTCTGCTTACCACGGCGCATCATTTTGAATAAAAAAATCCTATCTATTTGAAGTTTTTCATCAATTATCTAAAAGTTTCTCTATTTCCTGTTTAGTCAATCCTAGGTATTTTGCAATAACCGAAACAGGCACACCATCGGCTTTCATATTGAGCGCTGCTTCTTTTTTTCCCTCTGCTCTTCCTTCTGCTCTTCCCTCGGCTCTTCCCTCTGCTCTCCCCTCTGCTCTTCCTTCTGCTCTTCCCTCGGCTCTTCCCTCGGCTCTTCCCTCGGCTCTTCCCTCGGCTCTTCCCTCGACTAAGCCTTCCATCTTCGCTACCCGAATACTGTTGATAAAGGCGCTGTCGATGTCGCGTTTTGTTTCTTCGCGGGTAATGTAGTAGTCTCGCATCTTCTTGTCTGAGCTTACGAATTCCAGCGTTTCAAACGCCTGATCCACGTTTTCATCGACATGTTGCAGTTCCGCATTTTCTGGATTTTTCAAAAAGGACAGCCACAAATCCAGCATATTCTTTCGATCTGGCTTCGTCGGCTTAAACTTATTCAGCTCGATAAAAAACACCCTCGCTTTGTCGCTCATAATCTGATAATCGTCGCGGTCGTTCTTGTGGAATACCATCGATGCCTCACTCACCGCAGATTTACGGTCGGTTACGTTCTGAGCCAATATCCAAATGCCGATAACCTTCGGGTACGTATAATCCTGTTGCTTACCAGATTTGGCAGAATTTTCGTTCAACATCCGAGCCAGGTACTGTATAGCCCGCTCGGGAATATCGTTTGTATTCCGGCACTGTATCTCGATATCGGCAAAAGTGTTTTCCGCAATCTTTGCCTTCACATCAAGGCGGATACCTATACCGTTCTTGACGAGCTTCGCGCTTTCTGTGTTCGTAAGCTCTACGTCCAGCACTTTGGGCTTACCGCGAAGTACCGCATTCAGAAACGAAATCAGGACGTTCTTGTTCTTTTCGACGCCGAAGACCTGCTTGAAAACAAAGTCGTTCTTAATGTCCAAAAGCCTCGGCAGATTATTACTAAACTCCGACATACCACAACAAAAACCCCACGAGTAGCATCGCTATTCTACCATACCGGCACCGCACCACCTACAGCCCCCGCTTCTTCCACCATTCGTCGGTGTG